>NZ_JAUBSA010000052.1:0-45647 GCF_036702115.1 Microcoleus sp. LAD1_D5
ATTTTAAACCATCCTAATCTTTCTTCAGTCTTGTCTTATGGTACTTTGGCTGCTTAAAAACTGTCCGGAGTATTGTTCCATTTGTTTTATCTAATTAATATAAATTGAGTGATTTTGATGCTGACCAAAAAATGGACATCCCCAAATTGCTATCTTACTCAAAGCTATCACAACTTGCCAGCCTGTGTTTACTTGGCTCAACAATTTATATTTCTTTACAAATCCCTTTTGTTTTCAGGTAAGGTGCAGCGCACCCTGCAAGTTTGATTAATGCAGCAAATCCACAATATGAGGAATAATTTCGATATGCTGAGTTAACAAATAATCCAACCTATCCGCCAATAAACTAAAAATTAAATCGTTATAACTCATCCCGTATTCCGCCAAACCTAAAGCTACCAAACTCGTCACATTTTCCCCTGGATGTTTCAGATCCGGTTTTGGATTTGCTTCCAAAACATAAAGCGAGCCATCAGCATCACTTCGGACATCGAGCCGCACCAAACTGTTCAAACTAAACTCCCAATAAATTTTTCGAGCTAACTCAATTAACTCTTGTTTTAGTTCCGGTTCCTCGGCGCCCATTAACCGTCCTCTGTCGGCCGTAATGGCTTTTTGATCCATAGAAGTAAAGATACGTTCGTCAGACTCTAGCACCCGCTCCACAGTCGAAAAAGCAAAGGGTTTTGTATTTTTATCAAATTTGCCTTGAGCATAAGTAACATAGCCACAAACCGCTACACAAAATTCTCGTCCAGGCAAATACTTTTCAATTAAAGCAGTATTGTGAGTGTCTCGGTGAACTTCCGAAACCGCCTTAGACAAACCCTCAATCTTGTCTACAAAATGAACGTGCAGCGAAGCGCGGCCGGATACTGGTTTAACAACAAACGGCCCTGGATAATCTCCAAAAGCAATGGAAAAACGCTCGTGCAAATGAGGATGCAAAATCCCTTGAGAAGGATGCCAAGTCATAAACGGAGCGGTTTTTATTCCGACTGATTGCAGTTCCCGTTTAAAAGCGTGTTTGTTATCTAAAGTTGAACTATTTAAAGGATTGTGACCAACATAAGGCATTCCCAACATTTCCAACAATGCGGGAGTGTGACAAACAGGATTGTAGCCCTGGACTCCGCCAGTATTCATCCACACTAAATGGATATTTTTTTGTTTTAGTTGTTCGCCTAAATTCATGTCATCAGGCATGACAAAGACTTGCTGAAATCCAATTTCTGCTAATGCTTTAGCAATCTCGCGGGCGACGACTTCGTAACTCTTCCAAGAGCGGGGATTGTGAGTTTTGTAAATCACTGATTCGGGGCGATCGCAGTCGCCGCCGAACACCACAGCAATCCGCAATTTAGCAAGCAGCACCTCCAAATATTGAGGTAGTAAACTAAAGTCGTAATGCCAGTGATTCATGCCAATTGATGTTGCAAACATTTAAGTTTTTTCCCTGTGTATTTTATTTTTTATCGGCAGAACTGCTAGATTTTGCCAAATATATTCCAGCCAAAACTACGGAGAAAGCCAACCAATTAAACAAGCTCAAACTTTCCGCAAACAGCACCCCGGCAATAATCGCAGTAATCAGGGGTTCTAGCAGCAGGAAAAGAGCGACAAATCCCGACGACAAACGACCGAGACTGTGGATGAGAAGTCCTTGGCCGAAAGCTTGGCAAATCACCGCCAAACCAATTACAGCCAGCCATCCCTGCCAAGAATAAGGGAAAATTCGATCGCCCGCCAGCAGAACCAGTGGCAAAACCAATATACTGCCAATAAAACAGCGCCACATCAATATAGTTGTCGCTGGAAACTTCGTTCGCAAATGTTCTGCAATCAGCAGATTTCCTGCATAAAACATCGCCGATAAAAGAGCAGCAATGTCGCCGACAAGAGTGTCTCCCGCCGTTTGCAAATCCTCCATGCCGATCGCAATTGCGCCGGACAAAGCCACCGCCAGTCCCACCAAAAACCTGTTGTCAAAGCGCCGCCCCAACAGCAGCCATCCCCCCAAAGTAGTAAATAAAGGAGTTAAGTTTCGCAGTACAGTAGAATTAGCGACATTAGTCTGAGTCAGTGACCAGGCCCAGAAACCCAAAGAAGCAGAAGAAACCACGCCTACGGCTGTTAACAGCATCACATCCTGCCGAGTGTAGCTCGATCGCCCTTCAACTTGTGCCCCAGACATTCGGCGACGCGCAGCACCCGCACCATTCCACAGTCCAAATACCACAGTTGCTATCCACAAACGGTTAAAAACAGTAGCATTCGGGCTGATTTCCCGTTCGCTCAACCTAATAAAAATCGCAGCCAGCGACACCGCTAGCAGCGCCGCCGACAGCGAAACGATCGCCCAAATTTTGCCTTTACTGTCAGCTAATTCACCGTTTTTTAAACTGTCCGGCTTTCCCGAAACAAGAGTTTTGTCTTCAGTTGTTAAGGCAGAGTTTAACTCGGTTTTTCCCAAAATATTGCGCTGAATTTCAATATTTGGCTCTGGCAATCCCAGTTTTTTTGACATTATTAAAAGTTCCAATAAAGGCAGAAGGCAGTTGTGTATAGTGCGTGACTCAATAAATTTTTGGCTGCGAAGATAGTAACTCAAAAGTCACGCACTATACTTACTAAGGCTGCATAAACTATTGTTTAGAGTTAACAGCAGCTTAGGTTGAAGGTTTAACAGAAAGCCTTGTCAAAGCCTCCTTCAGCGCCGGCGGCAATTGGCGGATAATCTTGCCCTTGTCGCGATCGACACCAACCAAAGTTACCTGTGCTGTCACGTATAATTCTTGAGTATCGGGCGATCGAATTTCGTAATCCCAAAGCAGCCGCACACCCTCGGTAGCAGCGATCCGCGTTCTGACTGCCACAGATTGACCCATTTGTACAGCCCGGTGGTAGCGCAGCGAAAGTTCCACCACGGGCAATTCCAAACCCTGCGCCACCCAGTCTGCATACTCGATGCCTAGAGAGCGCAAACTTTCCACCCTCGCTTCCTCCATCCAAGCAATATAAGTTCCGTGCCAAACCACACCGCTGTAGTCAGTATGGTGAGGGTACACTCGCACCAAATATTCAAACCAGCCCTCCGAGTCCATCCCGCGCCGGTTTTGAATAGCACCAGCCGGTGCGAGTTCTGGTTGAGTTCGATCGTTCTCTAACACGTTACAAATCGTTCCAAAACGCTACATTTCTACAAATCATAAGACAAACTTCAGGCCTATGCTTAACATTAACGAACTAGAGTACCAACGCCCTAGTTTAACGTCGCACAAGAAAACTCAACTGTTTTTACCGCCAAAACCATGATAGAAAAAATTTTAGTAGCCGTCGCCGGTCGCGGCTTGTGCGAAGAGATGTTTAATATGTTGATGGACATCCCTTCCTTGCAACAAACCTCTGTCACCGTCTTGCACGTCGTGCCGCCGCAAGTAACATCCGATGGCATGGCCGAGAAATTGGAAGAAGGAGGCAAGATTTTAGCACAAGCAGTCCAGTCTTTAAAAATAGATCCCAGCAGAGTCAATCCCCGGCTCAAACAGGGAGACCCAAAAACAACAGTTTGCCAAGTCGCAGAAGAAGAACAATCCGACTTAGTAATTATGGGTTCGCGGGGACTCGGACGGCTGCAATCGATTTTGGAAAACTCAGTCAGCCAGTACGTTTTCCAGCTAACATCGCGACCGATGCTGTTAGTAAAAGACGACATCTACGTTAAAAAAATCAAGCGCGTCATGGTGGCGGTAGACAAGTCAGAAGCGGCCAACCAGTCATTACAGCTTGCGCTATCTTTGGTCAAAGAAGTCAGTGGCGGAGAGATAATTTTAGTACACGTCACCAAAGATTTGACGGGAAAAGCCAGCACAGATTTAACAGCAAGTGCTGACAAAGACCCCGTATTGGCCCCAGCAGTAGCACTAGCGAAACAAATGGGAGTTAGCTACCGCTGCGTTAGTGCTACAGGCAAGCCTGGGGAAGAAATTTGTCGGATTGCAGACGACATGAATGCCGACTTGTTGGTGCTCGGTTCCCCGGATCGGCGACCCAACGTTGCCAAAAACTTTGTGGATATCGATCGACTCCTAGGAAATTCGCTATCAGACTACGTGCGAGTTTATGCCAACTGTCCCGTCTTGCTAGCCCGCACAGTCGGCTAGAATCTCCTCGTTAAGAGTTAGCAGCTAACACTCAACAGTTAACAAAAAAAGCGCCTCAGCAAAAAGCTGTTGGCGCTTTTTTTGCAAGCAGCAAAGCCAGACAGAAATAGCAGCAGTTGCTAATCTTTTCTGCCTTGACGGCTAGCTGTTTGAATGTACAGAATGATTAGAAAAACACTGGGAACCAATACAAACAGAATGGTTGCCACAAACCCTAAATCGTTAACTTCCATGAAGACGCTCGCCTCTATCGGAAAATAGGAAAATACACACAACTAGGATATCACTCAAAGGCAAAAGGCAAACTCGAAGACAGAAGAATGGCTTACGGACAAGCGTCGAAACCCAGTTTCTGCGTGGATGCCTCGCAGACCAACCTTTTATTTTTTGTAGAAACCAAGTTTCTTTTCCTAGGTCAGGAAAAGAGATGATTATACAGTGAAATAGGAAAAAAAAACAAAATTATTGCATTCTGCATTTTTCTTTCCTTCTGCATCTCTAGCATCTCTAGCATCTCTAGCCTTCTGAAAGTCACGGTTTAGTCTTCACGCTCACCTGGCCGTTGACCATAGCTTGACAAGCCAACCGATAGTTTTCGGGCTTCTTCTTGAGCTTGCGGTTTTCAAAGTCAGTGCGGGGCGACAGATTTTCACTTCCCTCGACAATTTCCACAATGCAGGTGCCGCATTGACCGATGCCCCCGCAATTCATCATCTTTCCCGAAAACGTGTACAAATCGATGCGGTTTTCTAGAGCTTTGAGCCTCAAATTGGCTCCGTCTGCTGCGATGACTTCCTGATTTTCCTTCACAAACTTGATATTGGCCATTGCCGCTCCCTTAACGCAGTTGACATGGAACTCTATTACCAAATATTAACTAATGTGTCGGACGTTTAATACAGGATGTCCAATTGATCTGGTAATTAAAGCTCGCCCCAACTCAATCTCAAGGAGCGTCTGAGAGGTTATTAGTGGGCAGATTGCTCACAGCCCGCTGAAGAGACGAAAGTCCCAGGTTGTAGGTGACAATTGCCGACAATCGGTTTCTCTCAGCCCTAGTCAAATCAGTTTCCGCCTGAATCACATCCGTCTGAGTACCCACACCAGCTTGAAACCGCAGTCTCGCCAAACGCAGAGCTTCCCTTGACTGCAAAACCCCCGCCTCAGAAGTTTCGATATTCTCAAAACTCGACTCCAAGCCAAAATAAGCTTGTTCCACTTCCCGGCGCACCTGATTGCGGAGTTGGTCAAATCGAGTTTCGGCGATCGTAATATCAGCATTCCGCTGTTGCACCCGGGCGTTCGCCGCGCCCCCATCGAAGATACTCCAAGTCAGACTCGCCCGGATCGAATAACCATCGGCCCAGCCACGAGCAGCAAACGGATCGGGGTTATCAGGGTCTTGTCCCAGTACGTTGTAACTACCCCCCACGCTCACTTGAGGCAAACGCGATGCCTGAATCGCTCGCCTCTGCTGCTTGCTGATATCCCTCTGCACCAACTGCTGTTCCAACTCGGGGCGATTCCTAAAAGCCTGCACGATACTCTCTTCCAAAGATAGCCTCCAAGAGCCCGCTTGCTCTACCGGATCAGCCGCCGTCAAGTTCGCCGACTGGCTGATATTCAAAATCTCAGCCAGACGCCGCTGGGCAACTCGCTGATCGCGACGGGCTACTGACAGTTGTTGCACTTCGTTAGCCAAATTTGCCTGAGCCTGCAACACAGCAAATCGGGTTCCTACCCCGGCCCGTTCCAAAGCTTCGGCATCCCGCAAACTTTGCTGGGCATTTCTGACCGAAGCTTGGCGGATGGCAACTTGTCCGTCCGCGTTTTGCAAGGTGTAGTAAGCCTCAGCAGTGTCGAAGCGGAGTTCCTCGGCTTGGCGTTCCACATCCAGTTCCCGAAGGCGCAACTGTTCCTCTGCCGCGCGGATGGTAGCGCGCCGGCCTCCGAACAAATCGAGGTTGTAGCTCAACTGCAAAGTGCTGTTGAGACTGTTGTTGCCGAAATTTGTGCCTGCTTGCTCGGCGGGCTGCCCGGTTCGGTTAGCCAGAGAGTTGAGGCGGCGCTGGCTAGCCCGGATTCCGAGTTCTCCGCCCGCACTCATAGAACGGCTGGCGTCCATTTGAAAATTCAGGTCTGGATAAAGAGCAGCTTGCTGTTCGCGCAAAGCTGCTCTGCTTTGTTCCACTTGCTGTCCGGCGATTTGCAAAACTTGGCTGTTGCGGCGGGCGAGGTCGATCGCCTGCTGCAAGGTAATTGACTCTGTTTGCTCGATCCTGACATCCTCCGGGTTTGTCGGAAACAGCAGCGGATTCGGGTTGGGTTCCAGGGAAGCCGGAGGCTTGGTATCTAAAATGCCCTTCGGCGGGACAGGGGGGAAACTTTCGTTCGGAGTGCCCCGGAGAATGGGTACCGGGGAACTGGGCACAGGAACATTGTTGGGAGGGTTCGGAGAAGGCTGCTGAACCTCTGTCGGTTCCAACCCTCTTAGAGGCGTTGAACCGCCCTGCGACAGAGTTAAAGGGGCAGCCGGAGCAGCCTGTTGAGGCTTTGATGCTTGCTCGGACTTGGTTGAGGAAGTTGATGCGATCTTTGATCCCCCTTGCTGCTGAGACTCGGAGGTTGGCGGGTTAAGGGCGATCGACTGTTCGGGATCGGATGCTGATTCAGGCGCTGTGTTCGAGGTCGATCGAGCATTCTGCCCTAATTCGAGCTGATTGCTAAGGGGGGAACTGTCCTGAGATTGAGCCGGAGGCTGTGCTGAAGCACTCTGTGTGGCGTTGCTGAAAGTAATTGCAGCGCCTACTCCGACTACGATGATTTGACGAAAAACACGCATAATTTTTTAATTACTCTGCAATCCTAGAGACAATTTTAGAGCAAGATTGAGGTCTCAAGTTTCTAGTTTGTAGCCTGAACTCGCCAGTTACAAGTCAGAATTACCCTACTCATCTTAACTTTTGAATGTTCGATTCAAAATTTAGAATTCAACCTCAGCAGTTGCCAGACCGATCGCCGCCGAGATTAGTTCCTCTACTCCGCTCACGGGCAAAATCCGGGTTTTCAGAGAGCTAGCGAGCTGTTCGAGGGTCATGTCGTCTAGAAAACGCGGTTCCCCCTGTTTTAGCATCACCGACGGCAACAGGATACCATCTCCCAAGTCTCGCCCCTGCAAAGCTTCGAGTAAATCTTGCCCGGTGAGCAAACCCGTAACAGTGATAGTTTGTCCCCAGTAGTGGCTGCACAAAGCTGCCATGTTGACGGACAAGCCGGGAATTTGGTTTAGTTGTTGTACGATCGGCTCAAAAGCTTTTTCCACAGCATTCCCCACCACCCAAACTAACTTGCGCGCAGGCTCGACTGGCATCGGTTGCAGCTTCTCAAAAGCAGTTTCAAACTGCTGGATAAACTGGCGAATCGAACCCACACCGTTACCAATTTGCGGATAATCTTCGTAATCAGCAGCCGACGGCAAATCTAAACCAGCTATTAAAAACCACTCGTCAGCCAGCCAAATACAGCGCGATTTTGCATTCTGCTTTTTCGCCTTTTGGCCACCTTTTCCTTTACTCAAAAGCACTTGAATTTTCTGCACTTGCTCTATTACTTCTCGCGCTTTTTCCGCAGTTACTGCGATCAGTTCATCTTCGGCAGGGCGAAAGCGAGTTAAACCCACTGGCACTACGGCCACCGATGCTACAGCGGGAATATTTCCGGTATGAAACTTTGCTAAATCTAACAAAGTGCGTTCTAAATGTTCGCCATCATTAATACCAGGACAAACAACTACTTGAGCGTGAATTTGCAAGCGACGTTCTTGAAACCATTTAATTTGTTCGAGAATCTTGCCCGCGCGGAGATTTTTTAACAGCCTAATTCGCACTTCCGGTTCCGTAGCGTGTACGGAAACATAGAGAGGAGAAAGCCGCATTTGTTCGATTCTGTCCCACTCTTTCTGAGTCAGATTTGTGAGAGTGAGATAGCTACCATAAAGAAAACTAAGTCGGTAGTCATCATCCTTAAGATACAGAGTTTCCCGCTTGCCCGGTGGTTGTTGGTCAATAAAGCAAAAAGGACAGCGATTATTACACTGAATTAGTCCATCAAAAAGAGCAGTTTCAAATTCCACTCCCAAGTCTTCGTCATACTCTTTTTCTATTTCTAACTTGTGGGTTTTGCCTTTAGTGTCTAATACTTCTAATTCGAGAAATTCATCGGCGCACAGGAATTGATAGTCAATTAAATCGCGGGGTTTTTGACCGTTGACGGCGACGATTGAGTCTCCGGGTTCAAATCCGATTTCGGCGCAGATACTGTCGGGGATAACTTTGGTGATTAGGGCGGGCCGGATTGATAAGTCGCTCATAAGTTCGGGCTGGCATTTTCCAATTTGATAAGTTGTTGTTAAAAAATTTGTTTTAAGTTTTTATTTAACGATAAACTATACCATAATTCATGTCATTTGTCAAGCGCTCAGTGCCAAAAAAAGAGCTGTTTGTGATGCGCGAAATGACTTGTCGAGTTGCTGAATGCACAGGATTATATTTTTTCCATAAACACTCCTTCAATCCGCACCTCAAAACGTATCCCGATCGCGCTCGGCTGCCATCCAAGTTGCACCGCTTGGCCTATCCATTGTGCTGTATCAGAGGGTGTTACTGGTTTCACTTCGTTAGTTGGAGTCAAACCTTGAGGATGAGGTCGATCGGTGAGGATAACTAACACTGAACCCCGTTTTTCAGAGTGTTCGACAGCAACATGAAGATTTCCGCAAGCGTAGTCTGCTTGCGTATTAGTAGCTTGTCTTCGGATTAGCCAGATGAAAGGCTCCCTATCAACAATTATTTTTCTTGTTCCTTTTTTCGGTATTGACATAGTTTGCTAAGGTCGTTAGCGTAAAGGTAAAAATCGCACTTGCCCTTCCCATTCTCCTTCCAGACTGCACTCAGCTATTAGCAAAATTTCCTCGATCGCCAAACCTACGGAAACACGGCGACTGACTTCAAATAACCCAGGCATTGCAAGACCTGCGTGCATTCGCTCATAGGCGAAGTTGGTCATCGTTGCTACATCGTGAGTTAGTCCCACGCGCCCTTGCACCGCTGCCTATTCTAAGACCGTTGGGTCGTCTGCTTCGATCAAGCCCATATCTTGAACGCGGACAATATCAACGTCGGGATTCCGTCGCAGAATACCTCGGACAATCTGATTGTTAAAGTTCTCGTCTGCTAAGAATCGCAGCATATAAAACTACTCTTTTTGGTTGCGTCTTGCTAATAGGCGATCGCGTATTCCAACTGGGCTAAAACGCCTTTCTGCTTCCTGCTGAACTTCTGCGGCAAGACGTTGACGTTCCATCATATAAGCGTTAACTTCAGATGGGTGTCGCAAGTAGTAGCCGATCGCAAAATAAATATCGGAAAGTTCAAGAGACGGGTACTGTTCCCGGATTTCTTCTGCTGTGCCTCCTTCAAGAAAAGCTGTAATGAGTGTATCTAGTGTGACCCGGGTTTTGCTAATGCGGATAACACCGTTTGCATCAGCCACAAGCGGAATTGGTTCAGCCGTAGGAACAAGTAGCATTTTGAGATTGATGGCAGTGTTAGTTTTCTCTCTTCAGCATAGCAGTCTGCTAAGCTCGATCGCCTTTAAAATTAGGATAAGTTCTGGGTTGTGAATTTATTTGAGCTGTGACAGAATAAAGCAAAAATCTTTAATTTATGAAATTCAAAATCTTGACAGGACTGCTAACCGGGTTAGTTGCTTGTACTACAAATGTACTTTTTTGTCAACCCAGTAGTGCGGAAAATGATAGCTTTTTTAACAACGGTACTCTCAAATATATTAACACTGGGATTCTGAATGCAGAACCCGTGGTGTGCGCTGCTGTTAACAAAGACGATACTTGTACGAATAGGACTTTGCCCCACACTCTCAAGGGGAGGAGGGATGCTGACGCTACCTTGAAAAAACAGCCAAAAGTTGACTTAACAGTTGTACAGTTTACCAACAGTCAAAATTACAGCATTGCTAAGATTGGCAACTCCGATTTAGCGGCAGGGGAAAAAGCTGAGGATTTCTTGATTCAGGGTGAGGAAAAGTATAGAAAAGGAGATCGTCAGGGTGCGATAGAAGATTTAAGCAAAGCAATTCAGCTTAATCCTAATTATGCCGAGGCTTACTATAACCGGGGAATACTCCGCTATGTATCAGGAGACAACCAAGGTGCGATCGCCGATTTCAACGAAGTTTTGCGAATTAATCCTAACTTGTTCCAAGCCTACGTCAACCGGGGGAATGCCCGCGATGACTCAGGAGACAGCGAGGGTGCGATCGCCGATTATAACGAGGCTCTGCGAATAAATCCTAGCGATTCAAAAGCCTACTACAACCGAGGGGTTACTCGCTCTCGTTTAGGAGACAACCAGAGTGCGATCGCCGATTACAACGAAGCTTTGCGAATTAATCCTAATTATGCCTTAGCCTACAATGGTCGCGGGAATTCCCGCGCTGAGTTAGGAGACAAGCAGGGTGCAATTCAAGACTTTCAGAAAGCAGCAGACTTATTTCAGAAGCAAGGAGATAGAGATAACTATCAAAAAGCCATTAATAATCTTAGGAGACTTCAATAAACTGCAACAACTCCCCAAAGGTCGATCGCACTACTAAGCGCTAAAAAATAGAATACTTAGAACCCAAACCTCTTTTTTAAGAATTCTGAGTTATAATTAAATATTATCATCATCAGATAATTTAATAATTTTTCAGATTTTAATTACTTACTATAGGGCGGGTAAATGGCTTATGTAAATCAAAGAAGATTCCTAAGATAAAATTACATTAAATAAAAAACCGAAAAAAATGTTCGCTTTCATCATTAAAAGCACGCACATTTTATCTCCAATTTCCCTGTCTAAATGAATTTTTAACTATCAAAAGATTCGTTAATTTTGAGATTTTATGTTTTTTTAAAAAAACAAATAGATTGTAATTTGGCGTTCCAGTTATTAATTAGACCGAGTTCAGAGCGACATAAGTCGCTCCTACTGCTATCGAATTTCTATTTTAGATATTTCGCACGGCCCCACCTGCGATCGCCGTTAAAATGGCTACGCCAAAAGCTAGCCGATACAACACAAATATCCACGTCTTTTGAGTTTGCAGGAATTTCATCAGCCATGCGATCGACAAATAAGAAAACACAAACGCCGAAATCGTTCCAACTATCAAAGCTGCAACTCCAGCCTCGCCGATTCCTTGTCCCAAATCACCCTTTAATTCCACTAATCCAGCCAGAGTAATTGCCGGAATTCCCAATAAAAAAGAAAACCGCGCGGCGGCAGGTCTTTCCAATCCCATGAACAATCCTGCTGTGAGAGTGGAACCCGATCGCGAACACCCCGGAATCAAGGCTATTGCTTGAGCTAATCCCATCAAAATACCGTCTTGAACAGTTAACTTTTCATAGGTGCGATTGCGCTTACCAATTTTTTCTGCTGTTGCTAACAGCAGCGACATGACTATCGAAGCAATGGCGATGCTGGCCAAACTTCTCAGTGGCGAGTTGTCAAAATCTGGAACCAATGCCTTGATTAGCAGCCCAAAAAAGACTATAGGTATTGTTCCCAAAACCAGTCCCACCGCCATTTGAAACTCTTGCGATTTGTAGTTGCGCTTCACCACGGCTTCTACTGCACCAACAGTTATATTTGTCAAGTCTTTCCAGAAATACCAAAGCACTGCCACAATGCTGCCCAACTGAATAACAGCAGTATAAGCAACCCCTGGATCGCCCCATCCTAGGGCGATCGGCACTACCTTTAAATGAGCGGTGCTGCTGATGGGCAAAAACTCGGTTAATCCTTGTACAATTCCTAAAACAAATGCCTGCACCAGATTGATTTGAGCAGACCCGGAAACATCAGCAGCGGGCGTTTGGGCGAGGAGTGCGTCAAGCAAAGCTATCATTAGTTGTGAATTCCCAGTTGTCAGTTTCTAGTTATCAATTGGATTTAAGATTTTGTACCCTTCTGGGAAGCTAGAAGTCCATCCCACCAATAAATTTTATTGTGGCGCGGATAGTTCCAGTCCGCCCGTGAAAAGCCGATCGCAAATAGCGATCTTCGGTCAGTATAATCCCCTGGTAGATGGCCACTATCAGGAATTTATGATAGTCGAGCCGAAACTACTTTAACTTACTCACCAACATTTGCCTACATTTTGCTGATAAACTTAGGAAAGTTTTTGCATCTGATTTCGCTTTCCTTACAGCAACGGCCAACACCTATGATATTTCCTGAGAACAAAAATTCAATTGTTACTCCTGCTTCTGGCCAGGGCTTGCTGCGGCGAATCTTGTCAGCCAGTCTTTTAACAGTCGCGATCGCACTTAGCTTGATACTGCTAACAGGCACGCCACCAGCCTTAGCAACTCTCACCGACGATCGCTTCGACGGTACAATCTTTGCCCTCTACGCCGGCAACGGTTCCCTAGTTCCTCCTAAAGTCAAGCTTGCAGAGTCTTTCAAACGCCATAAACCCGTATTATTAGTGTTTTACACAGACGACAGCAGCGACTCCAAGCAATATGCGATCGTCGTGTCTCAACTCCAGGAATTTTACGGCCGCGAAGCCGATTTTATGCCGATAACAGTTGATTCTTTGCCTCCGCAACCGTCACCGGAACTCACAGAACCGAGCCATTATTACGAAGGTTTCGTACCTCAAACTCTCATCCTCGACCAATCGGGCAAAGTAGTTTTTAACGAGAAAGGACAAATACCATTTGAACAGGTAGATGATGCTTTTCGGAAAGTATTTGATTTGCTGCCCCGTGAAAAATCCCTCCCGCTAAAACGCCGCGTCGTGAACGAACTTAATGTCGAATTATCGAAGTAAAATGTTGCAATAAGTAATATCAATTCCGGTTGCACCGGAATTATTGTTGACCCTTCGACTTCGCTCAGAGCAACGCTGTTGACTGTTGACTCGGGGTATAAAAACTGAATGGTTGAGTGTTAACTGTTGACTCGATTTTATCATTCCGATGCAACTGGAAAGGATATAAGCTAACTTCCACAAATGAAATACTCGCGAGACCCGACTTCTTGAACAAGTCAGGTCTCGAATAGCTATCAAACCAATTCATATCGTTTCTGGCTGTATCGGGAACAATATTAAAGCTGAAAAAAGCGGCGCCACCAAGTATGGAACAGTACAAGATAAATAGAAATAAAAATGAAGTGGGCAAAGTATTGATAAAACTTGGATATCGATCGGGTGACAAAAAATCCTTGATAGGGTTTTGGGTTAATTGCGGCTGAGTTTTGAGGATATTAAGAGGAATAGGCATCAAAATCAAAGAAGGCGGGTTTTTTGCCGTTTGTGCGGGTTCGGAAGTATGCTAGCAAAAAAACCGGGTTTCTGAGTGCGATCGTTAATCTTCCCATCCCGCTGCTGTTTCAAGCCCTAGATGGGGAAATAGGTGTTTTCCGGCTTAACAACCTCATTGCTGAAGTTCAATCAAAGGGAATTGGTTTCAATCCCTGATAGGGTTTTAGGTGTTTTCCGGCTCAAGCGGGTGGCTTCTTGTTTGATTATAACATGAGTTTCAATCCCTGATAGGGTTTTAGGTGTTTTCCGGCACCGCCGCCGCCGTTGTACCTTTGGCGGGAGTTCCTGTTTCAATCCCTGATAGGGTTTTAGGTGTTTTCCGGCCGGCTTAACAATGCCATCCGCAACAACACGCCGGGTTTCAATCCCTGATAGGGTTTTAGGTGTTTTCCGGCTGATCGCGTTGAGTATAGGAAGATCGCCAAAACTCCCGAACATGTTTCAATCCCTGATAGGGTTTTAGGTGTTTTCCGGCGGGCGTCTCCCGTTGGGCCGCACGAATTAACTCGTTTCAATCCCTGATAGGGTTTTAGGTGTTTTCCGGCGCAGTCGGCAACAAAAAACCGAGTAGCAACTTTATGTTTCAATCCCTGATAGGGTTTTAGGTGTTTTCCGGCAATATTAGAAGTATTATTGATGGTGCATTTTCTGTTTCAATCCCTGATAGGGTTTTAGGTGTTTTCCGGCTCGCATCGCTAATTCCGGTTTATGGCTATCGGAAATGTTTCAATCCCTGATAGGGTTTTAGGCTCTGTTAGTCGCAAAGTTAAAGGCTCAAAAAATCTATCGGAAATGTTTCAATCCCTGATAGGGTTTTAGGTGTTTTCCGGCTAATGCGCCTCAGTGCAAACCCGACAAAGATGGAGTTTCAATCCCTGATAGGGTTTTAGGTGTTTTCCGGCTTGCTTTGACGACAATCTGACTAAGGATCTGACCGAGAAAGTTTCAATCCCTGATAGGGTTTTAGGTGTTTTCCGGCCACATCTTAATCGGATTGCCGATCGGGCTGCAATTCTTGTTTCAATCCCTGATAGGGTTTTAGGTGTTTTCCGGCTAGTGCCTAAATTTCTCAGTCCTGAGAAGAATCCGTCAGTTTCAATCCCTGATAGGGTTTTAGGTGTTTTCCGGCTCTATCTTGATTAAATGGGTTAGGCAAGAAGATGTTGTTTCAATCCCTGATAGGGTTTTAGGTGTTTTCCGGCAATCGCAAGATAAACAGACTGCCAGAATGCGGAGCTAAGTTTCAATCCCTGATAGGGTTTTAGGTGTTTTCCGGCAAGCCACCCGCGCAGCCACCGCACCGACAACAGCCGGGTTTCAATCCCTGATAGGGTTTTAGGTGTTTTCCGGCTCAAATCATAGAGCTGTCCGAGTCCATGCCCTTTTACAGTTTCAATCCCTGATAGGGTTTTAGGTGTTTTCCGGCAGGTCAAATATATCCATTTCTAATATGCGAATGTTTCAATCCCTGATAGGGTTTTAGGTGTTTTCCGGCGTGCGGTCTGTAGTGGATGAAGCCCAAAGTGATTGTTTCAATCCCTGATAGGGTTTTAGGTGTTTTCCGGCAGTAGCGGCGAAAGTCAAATCTCCCCAGACACCGGTTTCAATCCCTGATAGGGTTTTAGGTGTTTTCCGGCCTGTAACTTGCCCACTGAATCGGAATTTGTTGATTGTTTCAATCCCTGATAGGGTTTTAGGTGTTTTCCGGCGTTCAGGTGTAGACACTGCGGGTTCGCCGCTGATTAGTTTCAATCCCTGATAGGGTTTTAGGTGTTTTCCGGCTGTGCGACCCGATGGTACGCCAATCACCCACCAGGTTTCAATCCCTGATAGGGTTTTAGGTGTTTTCCGGCTTGGGGGAATAATTGCAGCAAACTGGTGATTAAATCGTTTCAATCCCTGATAGGGTTTTAGGTGTTTTCCGGCCAGGGGCCGATCGCAGCAATGGCGATCGGTGGTACGTTTCAATCCCTGATAGGGTTTTAGGTGTTTTCCGGCTTGAACCCAAAACGCAGGCTAACCACTGGCGGCCCCGGTGAAGTTTCAATCCCTGATAGGGTTTTAGGTGTTTTCCGGCTCATGAAAACCCATCAAACTTTGGCGACCATCTAGTTTCAATCCCTGATAGGGTTTTAGGTGTTTTCCGGCTAAATGTAGTGTGAAGTGCCAAAATTCCCGCTTTCAAGTTTCAATCCCTGATAGGGTTTTAGGTGTTTTCCGGCTTGGTGTTGGCGCTGGGATTGGAGCCGCATTATTAGGTTTCAATCCCTGATAGGGTTTTAGGTGTTTTCCGGCTCAATTTAATCTTCAACCAGAGTTTCGGATAATGTTTCAATCCCTGATAGGGTTTTAGGTGTTTTCCGGCTAGATTTGGCAGTGAAATGCGTATTCCTACCAAGTTTCAATCCCTGATAGGGTTTTAGGTGTTTTCCGGCTTGACATTTTAGTAAAGAATCGGTGACTAATGAACTGGTTTCAATCCCTGATAGGGTTTTAGGTGTTTTCCGGCACGTAACAACAAACTGGGAAAAAGGAAGAAAATTTGTTTCAATCCCTGATAGGGTTTTAGGTGTTTTCCGGCTTCCCTCCCCCCTGGGTCTACTGTTGTTGTGACTGGTTTCAATCCCTGATAGGGTTTTAGGTGTTTTCCGGCACTGTCCCGGCTTCGGTGTTACCTAATGGGTTATGTGTTTCAATCCCTGATAGGGTTTTAGGTGTTTTCCGGCTGGTATAAATTAATTTTAGGTATTAGAGTACATTAGTTTCAATCCCTGATAGGGTTTTAGGTGTTTTCCGGCTTGCAAGTTGATCAGGAGTCAGAGAATTGAAAGGTTTCAATCCCTGATAGGGTTTTAGGTGTTTTCCGGCTTCACCAGACGCACGAAACGAAATCACAGAGGAGTTTCAATCCCTGATAGGGTTTTAGGTGTTTTCCGGCGGGGAATAGCCAACATAGCATTTACAGCAACATCAGTTTCAATCCCTGATAGGGTTTTAGGTGTTTTCCGGCTTTTTAATTCCAAGTGCTTTGCAACGTGCTTTAAGTTCGAGTTTCAATCCCTGATAGGGTTTTAGGTGTTTTCCGGCAATATTTACGTTATCAATCATCATCGTCTCATCTCGGCGAGTTTCAATCCCTGATAGGGTTTTAGGTGTTTTCCGGCTCAAAGTCGATCGCCTTTCTAGCTTCAGGATTGGGGTTTCAATCCCTGATAGGGTTTTAGGTGTTTTCCGGCTATCGGTACGGGGCCGAAATAGACGGCTGCTGGGTTTCAATCCCTGATAGGGTTTTAGGTGTTTTCCGGCTCATCTTTTGAGTCTCAAGCGGTTCATAATGCTGGCTGTTTCAATCCCTGATAGGGTTTTAGGTGTTTTCCGGCTCGACACCAAAGGCCGACTATTCCAAAAAGCCAAGTTTCAATCCCTGATAGGGTTTTAGGTGTTTTCCGGCCGCCCGTTCCAGAAGCCTTGGTGTATTTGGTTTTCAACGTTCATTTGCGTCTGTATTAGCAAAAATATCATTTCAGCCTCCGACCTGTCAATACCCTATTTAAACTTTACCCCTCAAACCCTTATCATATAAAGGTTTCAGCAATTGCGTCTGCCGTTTTCCCCAAGAATTGGCATCAAACCCTTACAGAAATTGGATTACAGCCCAAAAAATTCACCCCTCGATTTTTACACCCAGTAACAGACGCAATTTTCCCAAAAATATACCTCGCCCCCAAAACCCGCAGACAGCAACAATTATCTCCATAATTATAAGCTGTTGAGCAAAATAGATCAGAACCCTTAAACTTCAAACCATGACCAAAACCTTAATTCCCGTAATACTCGCCGGCGGTAAAGGCGAACGCTTCTGGCCCCTCAGCCGCAAGCAGCGCCCCAAGCAGTTTTTGAGTCTCGACGGTAGCGGCAATAGTTTGCTGCAAGCTACAGCAGAAAGACTATTAACATTAGGTAACGGCTGGGACGATTTGTGGGTGGTAACGTCGGAAATGTTGGCTGCGGGAGTCCGGGAACAGTTGCCGCTTTTACCCCCTGAGAATTTGCTGGCGGAACCGGAGGGCCGAGATACTGCGCCAGCCGTGGCCTGGACTGCTATAGAAACTGCCAAGCGTTACGGTGAGGATGCGGTAGTGGGTTTTTTCCCGGCGGATCACTGGATTGGGGAACCGGAGGAGTTTGTCAAGACTTTGGAGGCGGCGGCCGAGTTGGCGAAAAATCAGGATGCGATCGCCACTTTGGGAGTCAAGCCGAGTTATGCTTCCACTGGTTACGGCTACATCGAACAAGGCGAGGAAATTGGCAGTTTTGGAGGTTTTCCGGCCTATCGGGTTGCCAGGTTTACCGAAAAGCCCGATCGCGCCACCGCTGAGGAATTTGTAGCCAGCGGCAAGTTTAGTTGGAACGGCGGAATTTTTGTATTTCGAGTCGGAACAGTCTTGACAGAATTGCGAAATCATGTACCGGAAATGATGGCAGCTTTGGAAACAAAAGGCGCGCAGGCGTACTCGGAATTACCCAAAATTAGCATCGATTACGCGCTGATGGAGAAGACGCAAAAAGCCTGTGTTCTGCCCGTAGGCTTTAGCTGGGACGATTTGGGTGATTGGAATGCGATCGGCCGTTTGCTGCAAGGAGATAAGCCAAATGTCGAATTAGCAAAACACGTCGGAATTGATACCAAAGGCGGCATTTTTTATGCAGCAGATGAGAATGAAGTCATCGTCACCATTGGTTTAGAAGATGTGGTAGTTGTCAGAGATGGCAATGTGACCTTGATTGTGAAAAAGGACAGGACGCAGGAGATTAAACAGGTAATCAAGGTATTGGGAGAAGATGAGAAATTGAAAGATTTGCTGTGAGGCTGAGATGAGGCCGCACGACACGGATTCTGAAGGCGGATACACCAACTATTCATCACTGTTTATCCAGGCATTCGTTTTTGAATCTGTGTTGGGCCTTACTATTTACTTTATTTACATAATTTCTTCTAAATTCAACACAAAACCAGGCAGTACATCTTCCCCTGATAGAGTGGCAGGATTTTCGATAATTTCAACATCTTGACCGGGGCGATAAATTTCTACCAACCGATTTTGCCTGTCAATTAACCAACCCAATTTAGCAGCGTTATCTATATATTCTTGCATTTTCTCTTGAAGTTTTTTCAGGGAATCAGTCCGAGAACGTAACTCAACAACAAAATCAGGACACAAAGGAGCAAAACTGTCTTTTTGTTCTGGTGTTAAAGCATCCCAGCGTTCTTTTTTGACCCAAGAGGCATCAGGAGAGCGATCGGCACCATTGGGCAGCCTAAAGCCTCCAGAAGAGTCGAAAACAACTCCCAGTTTAGTTTCACGGTTCCAGACTCGGAGTTGAGATGTTAAATCGGCATTACGCTTGTTAGTTTCACTGCCTGTCGGTGGCATAATAATTAATTCCCCTGATGCTGTACGTTCAAATTGATAATCGCGGTTGTGCTGACAAAGCTGAAAAAATTGCTCGTCACTTAAGTTGATGGATAATTCGATCGAGTTGGTAGGAAATTGGATGGCAATCATGTCTCTTATACGGTATGAAACACACGGAGAATCGGGTTTGTAATAACTTACTCATTCAAGTTTTTGACACATCTTTTCAAGTCAATAAATTTAATTATAAAAATATCATGTCTGCTTTAACTGTATATTACTATGAGGAGCAATGCCACGGCCAAAAACCGATCGCCCCCACACGCAAAAGCTGTCACGCCCCTTTCCACCCTTTCGCCCAAGTTATTCCCCAAGACACTCGTCAGCTTGGTTAACAGCGCTATCCTAGTAGTTATATTGCCCTTAAACCCGATCGACCCGGAGGCCCCTTGTTTAGCCTAGTTCAAAACAATTCTCGCAAAGGAGAAATTCTAGAGGTCGTCTTCCGCAACGGTTGGGACTACATGAAAAGCCTCCTAACCGGCCGCAAAACCGACGCACCCAGTCTCCCAACTCCAGCAGTTCTCCGCAACATCCTCGTCGAATTAGGCCCAGTTTTTGTCAAATTGGGACAATTGTTGAGTACCCGTCCCGACCTTTTGCCGGCCGTCTACATCGAAACCCTCTCCACGCTACAAGCGGAAGTGCCGCCCGTACCCTGGTCGCAAGTAGAATTTATCGTCCGCAAGGAACTCACACAATCTCTCGAAGATACCTTCGCCAAATTTAACACTCAAGCCGTCGCCGCAGGTTCGATCGCCCAAACCCACAAAGCTACTTTAAAAGACGGCCGCGAAGTCGCCCTCAAAGTTCAGCGCCCCGGTATTGAGATTGTCATCGAACAAGACATCGCCGTACTGCGAGGTTTGGCAGAACTTGTCATGCTCACAGACTTCGGTCAACAATACGATATTGTCGCCCTCGCAGAAGAATTTGCGATCGCCCTGCGTGCAGAACTAGACTTCATTCAAGAAGCCAGCTACACAGACGAACTGCGCCGCAATTTATCTAAAAGTCGCTGGTTTGACCCCACACAAGTTGTCCTACCAGAAATTAACTGGGAGTTGACTACAAAAAAACTCTTAGTCATGGAGTGGCTGAACGGAGTCCCAATTTTGTTAGGCGATTTGCAAGGAATTCGCCAAAAAGGAGATATAAACGCCGAACGCGAAGAAATTACAACGCTGCTTTGCCGCGTTTTCTTCCAGCAGTTGTACATCGACGGATTCTTTCACGCAGACCCGCATCCCGGCAATTTATTTTATCTAACAGACGGCCGGATAGCTTTGCTAGACTGCGGCATGGTCGGCAGATTAGACCCGCGCACTCAACAGAATTTGACAGAAATGTTGCTGGCAATTGTCGATTTAGACGCTCAGCGCTGCGCTCAATTAACTTTAGAAATGGCAGAATTTGCTCAGCCGACAAGTTTAGTTAATCTAGAGAACGATTTAGCTCGAATGCTCCGCAAGTATTACAATGTGAGCTTGTCGCAAATGAACTTGTCGGAAATTTTTTATGAGGTGCTGGGAATCACCCGCAAAAATAAAATTCGGCTGCCCAGCAATCTCGGTTTGTATGCAAAAACTCTAGCTAATTTGGAAGGACTGGCGCGCTCTTTTAATCCCCGATTTAATATTGTAGAGCAGGTCAAACCGCTGATGACCGATATGTTTCGGCGTCAGTTATTCGGAGATGACCCGATACAAGCTCTGTTGAGAACAGCCCTGGATATAAAAAGCTTATCTTTGCAATCTCCGCGACAGGTGGAAGTGCTTTTAGACCGAGTTACTTCGGAAACTTTGAAGTGGAACTTGACACTAAAAGAACTCGATCCGCTACGCCGCACTCTGGGGGATTCTGCGAACCGACTTTCTTTTAGTATTGTTGTGGGTTCGCTGATTATAGGGGCGGCCATTATTTCTTCTAACGCGCAAAGTTCTCAGCTATCTTTTCTGAGCACTGGTTTGTTTGGGGCGGCGAGTTTTTTGGGTTTTTGGTTGATTATTAGTATTCTCAGGTCAGGGCGTTTGCGGAGTTGATTGAAAAGGGGAAATGGGGAAAATCAGGAAATATAGCAATCCTTTCGGGAAACGGGCAACTGGCTTTTATTGTGAACGAACAGCGAAGACGCTATTGACGCGAATGTTGAGGAAAGAAGAGTAAAGATTTCACAATTGATGCCAGGAGTGCTATAGCATCCTCAACTGTTAAGCAACATCTCTGACTTAAGATAGGCGATCGCCCGCAGCACCTAAGTCTAAGCTAGAAATTGTTCCATAAACCTAAATGAGGAAAAAAAGATGAGTAGCGGTCACGCCAGCCATAAAGGTTCTTCCACAAAACCCAATACCAACACTAATGGTCAAATTACATCCCCTAACGACCAACCCGCTGACCCGCTAAATCAAGAAACATCCGGTTATCCGTTCCATAACGAAGCAATGGAAAATCCTGTTGCTACCGCGCGGCCAGACGAAGAGGCTGAGTCTGGCGAAAAACAGCAATAGTTATATCGATTAAATTGGCATCGATATGCTATCTGCGACGTGGTTGATTAGAGGTTTGAGAAAAATTAGGTTTGTACTAATTACATCTTGCACCTGTCCCCGTAGTCCGCCAGGGATTTCAATCTCTGCCGGACTATTTTGGCAGGTTCAGTAGTACCTCAGAGCTTAAAAAAAAGGACTAAAGTCCTTACGACAAAACTATTTAACCTAAAATTCAAGTTAGGAATTATTGATAAATGAGCGAGATTAATCAACTATTTCAAAAGGACAAATTGCCGGAATTGGGGTTAGTCTGCATTACAACATCCGATGCAGTTCGCTTTCGCACTGTCACGCGGAAGCGACTTTTACAGCTTTCGGAAACTGAACAAGAAACAGTATTGCGCGAGCTTTATACAGACAACTTAAAGCGGCTTGACAAAGCGATCGACTTCTGTTCAGCTAATCAGATTAAGCTCTACCGCATGACTTCCGCACTGTTCCCTTTTGCAGATACAGATTTGGGGGAAGCAGTGCTACATTCCATGACTGAGGAATTGCGGATTACCGGCGATCGCGCTTTGTCTTTGGGCATCCGTTTGGTACTCCACCCCGATCAATTTGTCGTGCTCAGTTCCGACAAGCCTGATGTGGTTGAAAACAGCATTAAAATTCTCGCGACTCATGCTTTAATTTTAGATATGTTGGGACAACCCCGATCGCCCCAGGCACTGATGAACATTCACGGCGGCAAGGGCGATCGCACTTCGCAGCTCACATCAGTCATCCGCGACTTGCCAGAATCCATTCGATCGCGCTTAACCTTTGAAAATGACGAATACGCTTACAGTTCCTCGGAAATTTTAGAAGTTTGTCTCGATACCGGCGTACCAATGGTTTTTGACGCCCACCACCACGTCATTCACGAACATTTAGAAACTTACGACGATCCCAGCGTTGCCGAAATGCTCGCAGCAGCCCGCACAACTTGGTCTGTTCCTGAATGGCAATTAGTGCACATATCGAATGGAAAAGAGTTTTTTGCCGATCCGCGCCACAGCGATTTAATTACAGAAATGCCTAATTGCTATTATCAGGCTCCTTGGATTGAAGTAGAAGCTAAATTCAAAGAATTAGCTATTGAAAAGTTGCGCGCCGAATGGTTGTCTGCGAATGTTCCACAATTTAGCAAGGTGTCGTAGGGGCGGGTTTTACAAACAAACGATCTTTGCCTAACACGAATAATCTCGAAAAACCGCCCCGCCCAACGGTAAATCCCAATCTACCTTTTGGTTAATACCAATTATAAATTATGTGTGGACGATACACTTTAACTACTTCAGGTGAAATTATCGCCGAATTCTTCAAACTGTCGGGAGTTCCCGACATCAAACCGCGATACAATATCGCCCCAACTCAATCAGTTGCCACAGTAACAGTTGAACAAAAAAAAATGCAGCGACAGTTCCAATTTATGCGCTGGGGTTTGATTCCAAGTTGGGCAAAAGACATGAAAATAGGCAGTCGCATGATTAACGCGCGATCGGAAACTGTAGCCGAAAAACCTTCTTTTCGCAGCGCCATCAAGCACAGGCGATGTTTGATAGTCGCTGACGGTTTCTACGAATGGCAGCAGCAGGGAAAGAACAAACAGCCTTACTATTTTCAAACGGCAGACGGCGAACCTTTTGCTTTTGCAGGTTTGTGGGAAAAGTGGGAATCTCCAGAAAAAGAAAACATTGTATCTTGCAGTATAATTACTACCGCTGCTAACGAAACAGTGGAGCCGCTGCACGATCGAATGCCAGTGATTCTCCCCGACAGCGATTGGGAACAGTGGCTCGATCCTTCTGTTAAAAATGCTCAGGAAGTTTTGCCCCTGTTAAAGCCCTATGCTTCGGAAGCCATGAAAGCAAAGGCCGTAAGTGCGATCGTCAACAGTCCAAGTAGAGACAGTCCCGAATGTATTAGCGATCGACAATAAATCATTGGAGCCGACAAAACCGAGATAGTTTGAGTGTATCCGCTCAATAATCCGGGGTAAAGCGCTCAACGATGCACCTCAAATGACGCAAAATCGTTCCTGAGTGGGTAGTCCGCCCCGAATTATTGAGCGGATAAATCGATCTCATGATAAAATGTGCAAGCGTGCTAGTCAAATGGACGCCAATGCGATCATTGGCGTGCGCTGCCAAACACAACGTGACACTCAGGGGGTTCTCGAACTCCTCTGCTATAGCACCGCGGTGTTAATCCAACCGCAGTGACCGACTCCAGTAGTCATCATGGTGTTTGATTTAGCGGGGATCACGGAGTTTGATGTGCTAAATTCCAGGGAACGGAAACGGGGATACTGTACCCCTTACAGAGTTGAGAACAATTAGTGATTGAACGCTAAATTGTTAACCGATGTCTTATAAATTGGAGAATTAATTATGCTTGGTAATTTTGGAGACAAACTTGGCAAACTCGGAACACAATTTGGCGATATGACATTCACCAATTTACTTAGAGTCCAGCTACATGGGGTGCTAACCGGAAATCACTTTGACCAATACTACTTTGATGCAAAAGCAGAGAATTATAGTAATTACAATGCTTATTCATTAGCACTAGCTAGTTTTTTAGCTTATTTGTTAAATAGTGAGCAGTCAGGAAAGCTCCAGCTAGACAAAAAAGCTATCGAAAAAGAAATAAAAAGAATAGACCAACAAAACTCACAACAAACCGAAGAAATCTATACCAAATTAGAGAATTGGTTGAAAAATTTTCCAGATAGCTACTTTATTACGGGCAACGAATTCGGTTTAGCTGGGAAACAGGGGCTCACTGTTCTTTGCTCAAATACTCAAGCTCTAATCCTCAAAAACGATGAAGTAATTATTGTCGCTTTTCGAGGGACTCACCAGGTAGCTGATTGCTTCACCGATCTTCAATTGATCCACTCTAGGCAATTTGCTGATGGATTCGGTGTACATAACGGATTTTATGAATCTATGATGTCCGTTTGGCCTGAGGTGTGGGAACAGATTAAACCAGAAGCAAGGGGAGAAAGAACACTCTGGATTACAGGACATAGCTTAGGAGCAGCTCTAGCAAAACTGGCTACTGCTATGTGCCTCTTTGACGAAAAATACAATGGGAAGATTCCTAATGGTTTGTATACCTACGGGCAGCCCAAAGTTTGCGATCATAAATTTGCCACAGTATTTGACGAAAAGTTTAAACACCGAACATTCCGTTTTGTTAATAACAACGATATAGTGCCTTTTCTTCCCCTTGGTCCTTCAGATTTTGAGCTTAAGCTGCCCAATGTCTTCCATTCTATCCCCAAGTTCGACTATACACTACTCAATACTCTTTTCATGATTGACTACCACCACTCTGGACATTTCAAATTATTTGATGGTAATGGCGTTCTTCAAGATGAGAGCTTTGGGATTGTTGATAAGTGGTTAGACAGGGTGACTGGACACCTCAAGAATTCATTTAAACTCGATCCAGCTTCTCTGAAGATCGTGCTTTCATTAAATCCTCTTGAGATTATGAAGAGTTTAATGTGGCGTGCAATAGAACGTCATGATGGCATATACGATCATTTTATAGCTCAATATGTCGTCAATTTGAAAAAACATCTCGACAAGTGGGAAAAAGAAAATCCATCAGCCGCTCTTAGTTCACCAAAAGGGGGTTAAACTAACGAAGTCTTGGTGATGTTAACATCACCTCCGCCGAGATGTATACTAGGGCGTAAGCGTTCTCGGGCGCAACATATACAAGGAGAAGTGACACTATGATGACATCAACGACCAGTGACATTGCGGGCTTCGTGATTGTGCGGAATTTCGGCGTCGTGGACGTCCTAACAATAAACGCTGTCGGAGCCGCCGGCAATGTCTTGGGCGGTCTCCAAGCTCTGGCGGGGGGCAAGCTCAGCGCCTACCACGAGCTTAACGATAGCACGCGCAAGGAAGCCTTTGATAAAATGTGCGATCAGGCTGGCAAAATGGGTGCCAATGGGGTCGTTGGCGTCCGCATCCAAACACAAGGTTACGTCCAGGGGGTTCTCGAAGTCCTCTGCTATGGCACCGCGGTGTTGGTTCAACCACTGTGATCGGCTCCAGTAGCCATCATGGGTCGTGCGTCAAAAGAGTGTGGGGTAGGTAGCTAGCTCATTCCAAGCCCATCCCCAAGGCGTTAAGCCGGCCCCTTGTGCTGCTGTAATTCCTAATCGGCTGTTCTGCCAAAGCCAGTTATAGCATCGAACAAGAGGCTTAGGACAACGAGCAATTCACAAAGTACGCTGCGTCTAATGCTGACTTGTCCTAACAGATTTGGCGACTGCTATCCCGATAGTGAGTGCTGGGTATCCGCTCAATAATTCGGGGCGGACTACCCACTTAGGAACGATTTTGCGTCATTTGAGGTGCATCGTTGAGCGCTTTACCCCGGATTATTGAGCGGATACGTTTGAGTTATGATGTAAAATAATGTTTGAGTTGTAGCTTGGGTTTTCTCAATCGCAGTTTAACTCAGTTGTTATTTGCTCAAACATTTTTTTTCATCTTAACATCAGTTAGAACACAAAAAATATGATCGGATACGTTACACTGGGTACCAACGATATTGAAAGTGCAGCCAAGTTTTATGATGCTTTGCTTGCTGAAATTGGCGCTCGACGATTCATGGAATTCGACGGATTTATCGCATGGAGCGTTTCTCCAGAGCTACCAGCACTTGCTATTACAAAACCATTTGATGGTAACAGAGCAACTGTTGGCAATGGAGTAATGATAGCTCTTCGAGTTGACAGTCCAGAAAAAGTCAACTTAGTTTATAACAAAGCGATCGAACTTGGGGCTAAGGATGAAGGAGCTGCGGGACCAAGAGGCGTGTTGCCGGGGTTTTATGCGGGATATTTTCGGGATCTTGATGGGAACAAGCTGAACGTGTTTTGTATGACTGAGCCAAACACTTAAGATTTTTATTTTTCGTGAGGCGAGCCGAAAAAAAGCTATTTCCGGTCGTTAGCTATTAGTTATCAATCCATAAATAAGAGTTGATAACTAATAACTAATCACGAATAACTAATAACTAAATTAACTCTCGTACATCCGCGCTTCAGCAGCTTCGGGATTTTCCTCGCAATACTCGTCAAAAGCCGTTTTGTCAAGCTTCATCGATCGCTGGTGAGAAGCCTCAGCCTGCATTTCCTCTACAATATCCCACGCTACCGCGCACTCTCTAGAAGTAGCGCCTTTCTCGGCACAGATAGTTCTGGCATCCGTGATCGCCTGTTCGATTTCTTCCTCAAATAAAACACTTTTGGGCTTCTCGACAAAATCGCTTTTTGTCAAGATATCCGTTACCGAAATAATGCCCAGCAGTTTGTCTTTAATCACCGGAGCTCGGCGGATTCGGGTATTTGCGAACAACCTCGCCACGTATTCCACGCCCAAGTCTGGATTCACCGTGATGCACGGTTTGGTCATAATCTCGAAGACGCGGACTTTCTGCGGGTCTACTCCGTAGGCTGTTACTTTGTAAACAATATCCGTTTCCGTGACAATGCCGTAGGCATCTTGTTCGTGGCGGCGTTCCACAATTAACGCACGCAAACACAAATCGTTCATCATCGCCACCGCTTCAGCTACAGTTGCTGAACCGCGAATGGTAACAACTTCTGTGGTCATAATATCTTGGGCTTTCATCATCATTTTTTATTGCTTCCTGCTTATAAAGTCTAGTGCGTCCCGATTGGCGGCTGTCCATTTGATTCGTCATCCTTAGGACTTACCCTCAGAAACCTGGTTTATACCAAAATATTGGGTTTAGTAACGATAAATCCGGTCAGCAACCGGGTTTCGGAGAAATCGTGCGATCGCAAACTAATCATAAAACCTTTAACGCCACTCGGGATGACAAGTTGCCTGAAATAGCCGATTCCCCGGAACCTCTGGAGTCCGCCAGTTCCGGCTTAGACGGGGCCAGTGTGTGATCGCCCAAGCAAGAGTGAAGTATTCGGGCGATCGATCTTTGAGCTTGTTGGACTCAGATTTTCCAGCCCCAGTCTCAAAGAAGCAAAAGTTAACACAAACTAAGCAACTGCTTGCGCTCGCACAGATCCCCGCCTCTGATAAACTTGATGGCTGGGAGTGCAAAAGAGCACAAGGCACGCATCAGCAGTTGGGAGGATCTAGTTCGTGGACAATGTAATCGGTTTAGAGATTATCGAAGTAGTTGAGCAGGCAGCCATCGCCTCCGCTCGCTTGATGGGCAAAGGCGAGAAAGATGAAGCCGACAGAGTGGCTGTAGAAGCCATGCGGGAGCGGATGAACAAAATTCATATGCGCGGCCGCATCGTGATCGGCGAAGGCGAACGCGATGACGCACCCATGCTTTACATCGGGGAACAAGTAGGTATTTGTACCCGCGAAGATGCCAAAGATTTCTGCAACCTAGATGAATTGATCGAAATTGACATCGCTGTTGACCCCTGCGAAGGTACTAACCTGGTAGCTTACGGTCAAAACGGTTCGATGGCAGTTTTGGCAATCTCTGAAAAAGGTGGTTTGTTTGCTGCACCGGATTTCTACATGAACAAATTGGCTGCTCCTGCGGCTGCTAAGAATCATGTAGATATTCGCAAAACGCCCACTCAAAATCTCAAAATTATCTCTGATTGTCTCGGCCGCAGTATTGAAGATTTGGTGGTGGTGGTCATGGATCGCCCCCGGCACAAAGATTTAATAAATGAAATTCGGCAAGCGGGTGCAAGAGTTCGGCTGATCAGCGACGGCGACGTTTCGGCAGCGATTTCTTGCGCGTTTTCTGGTTCCAACATCCACGCACTTATGGGTATTGGCGCTGCACCCGAAGGCGTGATTTCCGCAGCAGCAATGCGCTGCTTAGGCGGTCACTTCCAAGGGCAGTTAATTTACGATCCGGCTGTTGTCAAAACTGGTTTGATCGGTGAAAGCAAAGAGAGCAATATCGCCCGCCTGAACGAGATGGGCATCACAGACCCAGACAAGATTTACAATGCTGAAGAGTTGGCATCTGGAGAAACAGTTCTGTTTGCAGCTTGCGGGATTACTCCCGGAACGCTGATGGATGGAGTTCGCTTCTTTGGCGGCGGCGCTCGCACTGAAAGCTTGGTAATTTCTTCTCAGTCGAAAACTGCTCGGTTTGTGGATACAATCCATATGTTTGACCAGCCGAAATCTTTGCAATTGAATTAGTGATTAGTTAGGGGTTAACAGTTAAATGTTAACAATTAACAGTTAACGGTTAACAGTCACCGGTGATTAGCAATTAGCGATAAACTAATAACTAATAACAGGTGACTGTTAACAACTAAGAAAGAAATAGTGACAAATCACAGATATGAATATTGCAGTCGTAGGTCTCAGCCACAAAACAGCGCCGGTTGAAGTTCGCGAAAAACTGAGCATTCCAGAACAAAAAGTTGAAGCGGCGATCGCCCAATTGCGAGGCTACCCCCACATTCAAGAAGTTGCCATCCTCAGCACATGCAACCGCTTAGAGATTTATATTGTTACCAGCGAGTCGGAGCCTGGTGTGCGAGAGGTTATCCAGTTCCTTTCGGAATGCAGTAAAGTTCCTTTGCAGTCTTTGCGCCCTCACCTGTTTATTTTGCTGCACGAAGATGCGGTGATGCACTTGATGCGAGTGGCTTCTGGCCTCGACAGTTTGGTGCTCGGAGAAGGACAAATTTTGGCTCAGGTGAAACAAACTCACAAACTCGCCCAGCAGTACAAAGGTGTCGGCAGAATTTTAGAGCGCTTATTCAAGCAAGCTCTCACAGCAGGGAAGCGAGTTCGCACAGAAACTAGCATCGGTACCGGCGCGGTTTCTATCAGTTCGGCGGCGGCAGAATTGGCTCAAATGAAGGGTCAGCATTTAGCAAGCAGCAAGATTGCGATTATCGGTGCTGGCAAAATGTCGCGGCTTTTGGTGCAGCATTTGCTCTCAAAAGGAGCTAGCCATATTTCCATAGTCAACCGCTCTGTGCGGGGCGCCCTGGAGTTGGCCGGTCAGTTTAAAGATGCTGAATTGCATCTGTATCAGCTCTCGGAAATGATGCAGGTAATTGCCAGTTCTGACTTGGTTTTTACCAGTACCGCAGCTACCGATCCGCTGTTAAATAAAGCTAAATTGGAAGCGGTTTTAGACCCGAATCGCCCTTTAATGTTGGTGGATATTTCTGTGCCACGCAACATTGACTCAGATGCGAACGAACTCGCTAATGTGCGATCGTTTAATGTGGACGACTTGAAAGCAGTAGTAGCTCAAAATCACGAAAGCCGCCGCAAAATGGCAATGGAAGCTCAAGGCTTGCTGGAACAGGAAGTAGAGGCTTTTGATCTCTGGTGGCGCAGTCTGGAAACTGTTCCTACTATTAGCTGTTTGCGGGATAAGATAGAATTGATTCGGGAACAAGAATTAGAAAAAGCTTTATCGCGTCTTGGTTCGGAATTTTCGGAGAAACATCAAGATGTGATTGAATCTTTAACAAGGGGGATTGTGAATAAGATTTTGCACGATCCGATGGTACAGTTGCGCGCTCAGCAGGATATTGAGGCGCGGCGACAAGCGATGCAAACTTTGCAAACACTGTTTAATTTGGATGTGGATGTCAATCAGCAGTACAGCTAGTTGGTTATTAGTCATTGGTCATTAGTCATTAGTCAGTTGCCAGTTGACAGGAAAGCAGGAGTCATATTATGTCCGGTCAATTACCCTTAATAAAAAGGCCTCCAACCCTTGCGGCAAAAGCATCGTTCGGGATGGGCAATTGCTCGGACTTGATATCAGTTATCATTCAACCAATAACTACTGACTAATAACTAATGACTAATAACTAATGACTAATAGGCGAATTTATCAAATAATCCTACTGATTGCGGTGCTATGGCTGGTTTTGGAGTTGGCCTCCCGCATTGCGGCAGAAATTCTGTGGTTTCAGGAAGTTGGATATCTTCAGGTTTTTCTGTTAAAGCTGAAAACTCAAGGGTTGCTGGGGGCGATCGCAATTGCTGTTTCTTCTGTCTTTTTGCTCGGAAATTTGGCTTTAGCCCGCCGCCTGCAACATCCCGCAGAGGAAATGAAATCGCCGGTTGCGGGGGCGCTATTCGCTTCACTGAGGGCGAACAAAACCGGGAAGAATTACGAATTACCTGTTGCTAAATCCCAAATTACCTTTTCCTGGCTGCTGTTGGCGGTATTCGGATTGAGTTCGATCGCAACTTTGACAGTAATTCACTGCGGGCTGTTAGCTGCAAACAGCCTCACCTATTTCGGTATAGCTGGCAATTTGCCTGCACCGCCCGTGCAGTTGGGAATTGAGTCAATCCAGCAAATAGCAGTGCAGCTATTTTCTCACTGGTGGCAGTTGGGCTTGCTGCTGGGCGCAATCTTAGCTGTGGTAATTAAGCCTGATTTTTGGCTGCGGGCGATCGCCCTTTTTCTCAGTTTGGCGATCGGGCTGATTGCCGCCAGTCGCTGGACAAAAGTTTTGCAATATTTCCACCCTACTAATTTTAACACAACTGAGCCTCTTTTTAATCAAAATATTAGCTTTTATGTCTTTATTTTGCCAATCTTAGATTTGCTAGGATTCGGGCTGACAGTTGTATTTTTGTACGGTTTAGTATCTTGTGCTTTAACATATTTGCTGTCAGGAAATAGCCTGAGTCAAGGGAGGTTTTTGGGGTTTTCTCGATCGCAGCAGCGGCACTTGTACGGGTTGGGTGCAGCTTTAATGCTAGCCACCGCATTCAGCTACTGGCTAGGGCGCTACGAATTGCTGTATTCGCGGGGAGACGTTACTTACGGGGCAAATTATGCTGACGTGACGGTGCGGTTGCCCTGCTATGGATTTTTGAGTATTTTGGCGGGGGCGATCGCACTTTTGATGCTGTGCCAGGTTTACCAATTCAAAATTAAGAATGAACTCATAAAAAAAATTCTTTTAGCATGGGTAACTTTAACTTTGGTGGGAGGTTGGCTGCTGCCACAAATTGTGCAGCAACTCATAGTTCAACCCAACGAACTAGCACGAGAACAGCCGTACATTCAGCGCAGTATTGCCTTTACTAAAGAAGCCTTTGACCTCAACCAAATCGAAATAAAAACCTTCGATCCCGCCGGAAAACTTACTTATGCAGACTTAGAAAAAAATCAACTTACTATTAGCAACATCCGCCTGTGGGACAAGCGACCGCTGCTGCAAACAAACCGACAGTTACAGCAAATCAGACCCTATTATACATTTCCTGATGCCGATATCGATCGCTACACAATCAAAAATGAAAAAGCGCAAAAGGGAGATTCGGACAGCCAACAAGTGTTTCTGGCAGCGCGGGAATTAGATTACACAGCAGTTGCCCCCGATGCTCAAACTTGGGTGAACGAACACCTAGTTTACACTCACGGTTACGGCTTTACTATTTCTCCCGTAAACACAGTGGGTGTCGGCGGTTTACCCGATTATTTTGTCAAAGATATTGGAGTTGCAGCCCAGAAAGGAGAGACTGCTTTGGAAGTCACTAGCGATCAAATTCGGGCTAGTATTCCGATCGGCTACCCGCGAATTTACTACGGCGAAATCACCGATACCGACGCCATGACACCCACAAAAGTCAAAGAATTCGATTATCCCAGCGGCGAAGAAAATGTTTACAATACTTACAGCGGTAGGGGCGGAATTGCGATCGGTTCTATGTGGCGGCGCTGGCTGTTTGCTAATTATCTCAAAAATTGGCAAATGGCGTTGACGCGCAATTTCACGCCAGAAACTAAATTGCTGTACCGCCGAAATATTAATAAAAGAGTCCGGGCGATCGCTCCTTTTTTGCGCTACGATTCTGACCCATATTTAGTAGTAGCAAACGCCAATCTTAGCAAAGATGATATAGAAAAAGAAAAAGATGAAACTGGCAACGAGATTCAACCTTCACCCTCAGCAACTGATAAATCTCCCAACTATCTTTACTGGATTATTGATGCCTATACAGCAAGTCCTCGCTATCCGTATTCTGACCCTGGAAATCATGACTTTAACTACATCCGCAACTCGGTTAAAGTAGTGATTGATGCCTACAACGGGTCTGTTGACTTCTACGTTGCCAATCCCTCCGATCCGATTATTAATAGTTGGATTGCTATCTTTCCCGGACTCTTCAAACCCCTTGACAAAATGCCTCCGGCTCTCCGCACACATATCAGATATCCAGTAGATTTGTTGAGCATTCAATCCGAACGCTTGCTAGCTTATCATATGGAAGACCCGCAAGTATTTTACAATCGGGAGGATTTGTGGCGAGTTCCCCGTGAAATTTATGGCAGCGAACAGCAGCCCGTAGACCCGTATTATTTGATTACGAAACTGCCAACGGAAACAGCAGAAGAATTTATTTTGCTGCTGCCATTTACACCAGTAAGTCGCAACAATTTAATTGCTTGGATTGCAGGGCGATCGGATGGTGGCAATTACGGAAAATTGCTGTTGTATCTGTTTCCCAAACAGCGATTAGTTTACGGCCCGGAACAAATAGAAGCTTTAATTAACCAAGATCCAGTTATTTCCGAACAAATATCTCTCTGGAATCGCCAGGGTTCAAAAGCCATTCAAGGAAATTTATTAGTAATTCCCATTGAACAATCTTTACTGTATGTTGAACCTCTTTACTTAGAAGCCGAACGCAATAGTTTGCCAACTTTAATCAGAGTTATTGCGGTCTACGAAAACCGCATAGTCATGGCAGAAACTCTAGACTTGGCACTCAAGGCACTTTTTCAGGCAACATCTACCAATAAACCCCCAATTATTCGACCTGTAGAGGGAACAGCACCAGCTTTAAATAGTGAATGATATCAATTCCGGTGTGCGATTCGTTTAACCTAAATGGGTAGGTTCTCCTATCCAGGGACGGTTAGCCTAACTCCTAGAAGTTAGTGATAACTGATTACACTTCTGGGTGAGGCATTAAGTCAAGTCCCAGTCCGCAGGTGCAGCGGTAAAAGCATATCCCCTATTTTGTTGGGTAGCAACCAACAGGATAAAGCGGGGATAAAAGGCAGAAAGACTCTTAGCCGAAAGGGGTAGCTGTCGAGCAAGAACTTATGCGTAGCGAAAGCAAAAATGTGTCTGAACCACCGTTATGATAGATGGTCAAACGGCTGATAGACCAAGCCAAAAGGCAAGGATAGGGCATAAGCAATTATCGGATTGACTTATATGCACTGCCCAAAAAACCCGGTGGAAAACATTACGCTGTCATGTTCAACCAATGTGTAATCGGAACGAAGTAAAGCATTCATAGCCCTTAATAACATAAGTAGGTTGCTAGCCGTAAGCTGTGAATGTGAGGGATGGTTGCAGAAGCCAATGCGGGCGCTGTAATAGCAGAGATATGCTGACAGCGCCGGGTGGTGTAAAAGATAGAGACTAAGTAACCCTTTAAAAGCCTAATGCCACGGAAAAATCTGATGGTGGGATGTAGGGGTAAAAGGAAAACTCTCAAGCGGTAGAAATCATCTCTTGATGCGATCGTACTGTATCCATAACCAGGATTACATCACCCAGGAGCCGTGTGCGGTGAAAGTCGCAAGCACGGTTTTGTAGGAGAGATGGTGGGGGACACCCTACCATCGACTCTCTAACTGCACCGTAGGTGCAACCGGAAACGATATAAATTACTGCGATTTCTGTTTGCTAGCAGCCTTAATATCCTGCCACCAAACATCGACATAGGGCCACATCAATCTCTTGTCTCCTCCAGAATCTAGTTTCACTGTCACCTCATAACGGTAAATATGCGTGAGTTCGCCCGTTTTACCATTCAAATACAATTGTTTGGGATTGTCGGTGATAATTTCTACCCTTTGATTCAACAGCGGCAGCATCTGGGTAGAAGAACCCTGAAACGGATTTTTGCCTTTGATCACATAACCACCAATCAAAGATAAGTACATTAAAGCTAGAAAAAATACTGTACATAAACCCACAATTACCAGTGTTTTTTGTTGTGAAAAACTGGTATAAACGCTCACATATCCTACGATCATAGTTCCCAAAAACAACAAATTTGGCAGGTACAGCCCATCTTCCAAAAACACGCTACCAAAAAACATCAGGACTACCTGAAAACCAAATAATGCAGCCACCCAACTCCACCCAGTTAGCAACGATGCAGATAGTAGCCAATTCATTGCTATAGTAAGGGCGATCGCCATTGCTATAGCCCCAATTGGTGCTGCATAATCGTACTGTCTGAAGGGAAGAAGAACAAAAAAGACTAAAGCATAAGCAAAACCCGCAAAAGCCAGTGCTAATCCACTAAGTATTTCGTTCGAGTTCAGCATGGCTATGAATTTTTGGAGCGCTAAAGTCAAGCGTTCATATTCTGTTCGGGTTCTAGCGGTTAAAAATTCCAAGAGGACTAAGATCAGGAATTTTAACCGTAGGGTGCGCTACAAGCACCTAACCGCTATATTTAGGGGAGCGAACCGATTTGTTAACCAAGCGTGCCATCCCAGTTTCCGAACGCACAAGTCAGCCGGATCTGAAGGTAAAATTTTCAGAAAACCAGATTATTTACGGTCGATCGACTTAACAAATTGTTGCACAGGCTGTGGTAGAGCCGGCACAAAAGTCTTTCTAAAACCCCTAACATCGAACACTCGCCACAAAATACCTACCGCTACCGTCAAGAAAAATAACGCTCCCAAAAAATTGAACACAGTAGACAGAAAACCGCTGTTCCTTTTTTTCGGAGGTGTAATATGTTTCATGCGATATACAGCCGGCTCGTAATCTCTCGACTCCTCGCGACTGCGCCGCGGCGTTTTGGGGCGCGAACTCGCACTGCGCTTCTCAGTCAAACCCGTTTTATTAGTTTTAGTAAAACTGCTGGGCGATTTTAGCTCAGAAGCGCCGCGGGTTCCCGTTAACTTGCTAGCAGAAGCCCCCGTTGGGCCAACAGCAGCATCCTGAATTCTGCTGTTAGGGCGCTGAGTCGATTTACGTTCGGCGAGGGTACGCATCAAACTTTGCAATTGCTGAGTCGCCGCCGGCGGGCGTTCCCCTTTCCTCGCCCAATTTAACAGCATCGCCCCGGTAATCCCGCAGAGATTCGTAGCGCCTACAGAAGCCAGCCGCTTCAGCAGAGGCTGGCTGTTGGACACAAAAATTACCAATGCGTCCGGGTGTTCGGTCGCCAAACCGTAAACGCACTGAGCCGTCGCCACCACCAGCATTGCTGGCTTGCTTTGATTTTTGATCGAAGGTTCGAGAGCTCGGTGTGTTTCCTGAGCGTCAGTTGCAATCCAGCCACTGTCGGCAAAAAATCGCATAAACTCTCTAGCTACTTGCTCTTGCTCTTTTTCCACCGCTTGCCCTGTCAGACGATCTATTTCGTCGTACACTACTTCCGGGATATAGCAAGTTCCCACCTTGGCATATTCTTGCCACACTTGGGTTCTGCCAGCCATTAAAACATCTGCATCAAAAGTTACCAATACAGGAGGAAGTTGATTAGCCATGACTTTATCCTATAGGCTCAGATAAGTTATTTAAACTTAATCGATCAAGTTTAAACAAATTTTGGGATATAAAAAAATCAACTTTTGGTAGTAGATAAATTGCCCTGGGCGCGGGTCTTAATTGGAAATTAGTAGTTAGGAACCAGATCGCCCTTCAGTTCCCCAGTTCGATCGCTCAATTCCTAGATTCCACTAATTTACCGCAACCCAAGAGCCTATTACCAAAGATGCCCGACTACTGCTAGTTCCCGATGCCCAGACGGCCAGCCAAAGCCGGAGTCAACGGCAACAGCGCAGCAATCATCAAGAACAAAGCTAGCAAACCCAAAGCCGCGCGAGCGTCGTCAGGCTCAGTCAACTCGTTGAGGCTCGGCCGCTCCAGATTCCGCTGTAAAATCAGAATCACGATCGCCCAATACAGAGCCAAAGGATTAACTAAAGAAACGATAGCCAGCACAACAAAAGTCGCCAAAGTAGTGCGACTGGCTATTTTCCGACCGTAGATGGCTTGCACGATTCTACCCCCGTCCAACTGTCCCGCCGGCATCAAATTAATCGCCGTTATTACCAAGCCCAACCAACCGATAACTACCAGCGGGTGAACGTCAACAATCTGCTGCTGCAACGCCGAACCCAAAACCACTTTTGCCAAAGTTCCCACCAAAACCGAGCCCTTGAAAAATTCTGCGGGAATTTGAAACAAACTGCCGGGGTGAGACAGCAGCAAACCCGTTACCAGCATTAGCAGAGAAACTATTCCCCCAGCCGCTGACCCGGCAAAAGCGATGTCAAACAAAACTTTACGGTTGGGCAGTAGCGACTCAAAACGGTCGATCGCTCCAAAACAACCTATCTGCAAAGTTGGTATAAAAAACGGCCAACTCAAGCCAACCTTGTACCGATTTGCCAGCACTCGGCGAGCAATTTCCCCAGAGCCTAAAACCGCCCAAATTCCGGCTGCTATTGGCAGAACTTCTAGATATCTAGTCGGCGAGTTAAAGAAATCGAAACCCAGCAGCAAACCGCCTGTCTCTAAGCTGGTAGCAATTGTTGCCAGCAACAGCACGACTGCGAGGATTTTTTGAGATACGGTAGTTGGCTGCGGGTCGTTGGTGCTGGGCAAGATAATAACTACTGGCTTGTCGTCCTGATTTTCTACTAAAAATAGGCGGTAGCGATCGTTTAATCTTTCTTGCAAACTTGCCGTCAAACGTGAGTGTACTTGTTCTGGGTCTCCCCGGAGATTGCCTTTGAGAATTACCCCATCTTGATAAGGAATGGTTTCTGTGGCAAAGAAAGTATCAATTCCAAAGATGCCTTTAATTGAATTGAGGTCTTCAACTGGAACGGGAATAATTTGTAATTCATTATTAGCAGGCGACGAAGTGACGATTTTAATGGTTTCTGGGCCTGGTGTTCGCTGCGACTCAGGGGCCGAGAAAGCATCGCTTTGGGACTTTACCTCAGCAGCATCCGGCCGCGGCAGCACTGTATCGGATGCAGCCTTACGCAATTGCCGGCCCAGATAAATGTACAATCCCGTGGATGCCACTAGCAGCAACAATACCGCAACTAGATTGAGGTAAATTCCGGCGGCGAACAAACCAAAGAACAGCAGCCAGGGACTCATCAGCGCAACAGACTGCAACCAAGCCAAAATTCCCAGTTTGCCAAAAGGTCTGGCGCGATAAAATCCCCAACCCAGAATTCCCATAGCAACCAATACGAGCGCAATTGTTGCCGTATTTTCCGATGCAACTATAGGCATTCCGGTTGCTTGCGCCAATAGGGGCTTTAATCGGTCGATCGCGCTGCGGTCGAGTAATAGCATTAAATTTTGGGGAATATGAAATAGAGTTGTTGGGAACATATCCAAACCTATCGGAAACTAGCCTGATTACTAAGGATAACCCCTGAGGGCTACTCGGCCCACAACCTGCTGCTGGTGCTGTTTGAACATCGCAGGAGCTAGGCTATTGACACAAGAGACTTTTTATGATAACACATCGTCTGTGGCAAGCATATACTCAGAAGGGTAGCAGTGTCGATCGGGAAGCGGGAAGATAAGCCCCGTATCAACCGGAAATTGGGCTGCTGGAGGTCGCGTGTTCAAGACAAGCAATGTTTCCGATATCGGAATCCGAAACAAATCCGAAATCAATAAGGTTTGGGCCACTGTCTCCTTTGCGGCAGAAAACGGCCCAAACCTTTGATAATACGAGCTTCGTGTAACGGGTACGGCAGGACTTGAACCTGCGGCTCGCTGCTTAGAAGGCAGTAGCGTCAAATTCTTGAATTCCTTTGTGCATAAGTCTTTCAACCTTTAGTCACGCAAAACCAAACCAAGATGCACAACAAATGCACAACAAATGCACAACAATTTGATATTGTAGCCCTGTAGAGTTGAGGGCGCAATCGTGCAAACAAACCAATCTCAGCGTCGGAGAAAGGTGACTGTAGGAGTGATGGCAAGCCGAGGTATGCTACGTCTTCACTTGCCCCGCGAGCTTTATTCCGGTAAAAATACGTTTCTGTATGTAGGTCTGGCGGATACTTTGGAAAACCGGGCGATTGCAGAATGCAAGGCTAAGCAGATTGAGCTTGACATCCTTACAGGGATATTTGACCCAAATGATTTAAGCAAATACAAGCCTGTCCAACCCCACAAACACAGCAATCTGGTACAGGCTAAATTTGGGACAACAGGTCTGACGCTGCAAGAGTTGTGGGACAAATATCTAAACTACAAGGAGGGTACGCTCAAGCCAAAGTCTTTGCACTACTTGCAAACTACGTTGGGGCGACACATAACTAAGTGTCCTTCGGATATTCTGCAAGCGCTAGAAGTTCGCGAAGTCCTTTTAGGGACAACAACGGGGGACATGACTAAGCGCATTCTCACCCACTTAAATGCTGCTGTTAATTGGGGTATCAAGCACGGGTTAATTATTTTGCCTGTTAGTCCCTACAAAGATATGGCCAATGATTTACCTAAGTACAACTGGCAGAATGACCCCACCCCTAATGCTTTTGTCACTGAAGAAAAGTTGCTGGTGCTACAAGCTTTTGAGTCTCACAAAAATAAGCCCGGACACTGTTACAACACATACTACCCATTACTAAAATTTTGGTTTTTAACGGGTTGCCGTCCTAGCGAAGCTATTGGCTTGACTTGGGGGAATGTCTCGCCAGACTGTTCTTACGTTTTGTTCAACAGCAGTATTCAGTTCATTGAGGGCAAGGCTGTTGAGAGTAAGGGCAGTAAAAATAACAAACACCGAAAATTCCCTTGCAATAACGAATTGAAAGAGCTTTTAGTGTCAATTAAACCAAAACAGTTTGGCTCTAAAGAATTGGTTTTTTCTTCTCCAACTGGGGAGGCAATCAACTACAGCAATTTTTCTCAAAGAGCTTGGCACAAGATAGTTGTACCTATCACTGACAAGACGCGGGAACCTGGTTACAAGCCTACTACCCCGTATTCTTGTCGCGATACTTTTATTAGCGAACAATTGGCGCAAGGTATCCCATCTGCGGTAATTGCTCGCTAGTGTGATACGTCGGAAAGTATTATTAATTCCCACTATTTAGATAACAAAATATTGGAGCATTTACGCCCGCTTTGATACTATTAGTATGTTGATTCTACGGGCAACTTTTGCGAAACAAAACTTTACAGTCCCTGTGTTGAGAAGGAACTGTAAGTCTGCAATCGTGAGTAACTAAGGAAGATTGATGCGCGGTTGACGAGCACTTGCAATGCTAGCCAAACCACGACTTCCCCAAACCGTTACATCACAACGTTGGGAGCCTATAAATTATGCCACTTTCAGCCGATTGTCCTAACGGACGATCGCAACACTTTACATTTGGCCGTCGCGAGTTATTGCAGAAAATCGCATCGGCCGCTTTGCTGTTTTTTGTGCCGCCTTCTCAGTCGGTTGCTTTAACTCTTAATGGGCAAACTTTGCCAGAGTTTAATATTGGCGACTCAATAGCCGTTGATTGGACTGGTGAATTTGGCGAGGACTTTATCGAATTTGGCGAGGTTGTGGGTATCTGTCATCGCCCGGAAGATGGTTGGGTCTATTACATCAACTGGACACATAGCACCAGCTCAGATGATTTCCACTATCCCTGTTTTGAGGGAGAGCCGACTACGGCCGACAGGTTGAGGCTTGTCAGTCATGGCTAAACCAACTGTTAGTTACCGTCGCATTGACCAATTAAAAGCGATCGCCTTTGACCGTGGCTTCACCAATGAAGACGCTAGACAATTCGGAAAACTCAGCAAAACTGCTACATGGGGCTTCCTGAATATATCGATCGCACTTGACGTGGCATGGGTTAAGAACTGGTGCGATCAAAAGTCAGGTGCAAAAAAACAGGTAAAATAGATCAAAACTCGTGCATCACCATCTGCGATCGTGTACCGAAAAGCTGAGCTTGCTCACCCCTCACCCTCCGACTTTGAACTCCCCTCATGTGGAAAGTTGTCAGCAGATAACCGTTGGGTAAAAATGGCCCAAATAATCCCGTGGTCAGAATTTGAATCAGAATATGCGGCCAACTTCCCCACAGAAAAGGGGGCCCCTGCTAAATGCTTTAGGATGGCATTGGGGGCATTAATTATTAAAGAAAAATTAGGAATTAGCGATCGTGAAACAGTAGAACAGATCCGTGAAAACCCCTATCTGCAATACTTCATCGGTCAATCAAGCTACAGCAACGAACTCGCATTTGACCCATCACTCTTAGTACACTTTCGACGGGCGTATTAGTCCCAATCTAATTAATCAAGTGAACGAACGCATGGTCAAAAAAATGCGAGAACTCACGCCAGTCAAACCCGAAAAAAAAAAGGATTCGGACGCCAAAAATGAGTTATCCAATCGCGGCCAATTGATCGTAGATGCAACCTGCGCCCCAGCCGACATTAGTTATCCGACCGACTTAGGACTATTAAACAGAGCCAGAGTTCATACAGAAAAAATTATAGACATTCTGTATAAACAAATTAAAGAAAACACCACTAAAAAACCAATAACATACCGTAATCTAGCGAGGAAAGACTACTTAGCAGTAGCCAAACAACGACGACCGACCAAAAACAAAAAAAGACAAGCAATTAAAAAACAACTTCAATACATAAAAAGAAACCTAGCTCATATTGAACAGCTAATCGATTCAGGTGCGAGCCTAGAAGCTCTGAATAAAAAGCAATATAAAACCTTGTTAGTCCTCACAAAGGTCTATCGCCAACAGCAATGGTTATTTGACAATAATAAACAGAGTATTGAGGATAGAATAGTAAGTTTAAGCCAACCCCATATCCGTCCCATAGTCAGAGGAAAAGCAGGAAAAAGCGTAGAATTTGGAGCCAAAATATCAGCCAGTTGTTTTGAGGGATATGTATTTTAGACCGGATGAGCTGGGATAACTTTAAGGAATCAGGGGACTTAAAAACACAAGTAGAAGCATATCATAAATTCACAGGGTATTATCCAGAGTCAGTTCATGCAGATCGCATTTACCGAAATCGGGAAAACCGAGCATGGTGTAAAGAAAAAGGCATTAGGCTGAGTGGGCCGCCATTAGGAAGACCGCCAGCAAATGTGAGTAAATCAAAAAAGAGGCAAGCGTTGGAAGATGAGAGGATTAGAAATGCCATTGAGGGCAAGTTTGGGCAAGGAAAACGAAGATTCGGTCTCAATCGAGTGATGGCAAAACTTGATAATACATCTGGTACAGTTATTGCAATTACTTTTTTGGTAATGAACCGATGCTTCCTGGTGGCGCCGGGTTTTTTGTGTGTTTTTATGTCTATTTGGAAAAAGAACACCTGTTTTTGGCTTGAATATAATCTACAATTATAACTGGGTGGAATCAATGCCGAAACAACTTATATTTAACCCAGGGTAAACGCATCTAAATTAATTTGACAAAAACATGAATTTGTGCATTACTCAATAAATAAAAAAACCTTCTTAAAATCATTAATTTTAACCCCACTTAAGCAGATTAAATCAGAACCTTAAGAATTTCTAAACTTCTTAAAGCCGGATAATTTTGCTTCTTAGATAGGTGTTAGATTTCGAGCATTAACTGGCAGAGTTTAAAATTTTAACTAAATAATTATTGTCCATTGCCGCTCGATACCGCTTCATTTTTAGACTTTGCTTAGAAGTTTTTTCTTGTTTCAGTAAATTTATGGCTAATCGACGTAGAAGTGCAAAATTTTCGGGAGAGTTCTGTTTCCGAATCCGGCTTTCATCTTCACAAAATGTAACATCAAGTGTCCAATGTAAGCTATTTTCAATGCCCCAATGACTGCGAATCGCTCCAGCAATTTTTTCAGCATTACTGCTTAAACTACTCAAGTAAAAACGAGCTTCTGTGGTGGTTTTATTCCACAATCGTCGTTCACTAACTATCATGACAACTGTTTTTAATCCACTCCATAATGCTTGATTATGCAGAGGTGGTAACTCGGATACATCCACAGTCCAGACTTGTCTTTTTTCCACTCGATGATGTCCAGCTTCTACTTGTTCATGATAGTTATACTCTCTACCTAAATCATCGGACTTTTGGGCTAATTCAAACCATTCTTTTACGGCTTGGTACAGGAGTTTTTGATTGCCTTTTAAAGCTAAAATATAATCTCCTTTTTTCTTAAAAATCAGAGATGTTATGTCTTTTTGACACCCATAGCATCTATGGTTATTACACTTCCGGCAATTTCTATTAATTCCGGGATTGCTGTCAGCTCGTTAGATTTTTTAGCGACTTTTTTTGGTCCTAAAACCAATTGATGAGATGAAGACCAAGCAGTAACTATATGTAGCGCTTTTTGCTGGTCATTTCGGTCATAAGATTGTTTCATTGTTTTGCCATCAATGGCAATCACGTTGAGTTCTAATTCCCCGACTATCGCATTTACCCAGCTCAAAAAACATTCTTGAAACTGTTGTGGTTCAATTCGAGCAAATACCCGACTAAATGTGTCATGAGATGGTATACCATTCGGTAATTCTAGAAAGCTTTTCAACCATTCATGTTTGGCGTTACCATAGGCTTCTATTGCCACCCATCCGTCTGCACCACTGATGATAGCTAGAATCGCAATCGCTATAATATCTTTGAGTAAATGTTCTTTACTTCTTTCTATTCTTGGGTCTTTCAACTTGGCAAAATCTTCTAAGAAACTGGCATTTAAAATATTCAGTGAAGGCAATAAATCTGTTTTTTTTTGTTGGGAAGTTACAGCTTTACTAAAACCTCTTGCCATTGATAACTCTCATGAACTACAATAAACTACATTGAAATTTACTCGGATATAACTGTAGCATATTTTGGGTTGAAGTTAAGATGCGTTTACCCTGATATTTAACCAAGCTTGAATATATCGATCGCTCCTGCTCTTGGTTGGCGATCGATTATTCAGCAAACCCTACTTAAAAAGCCTAACAAAGGCTTCATACCCTCAGCAGCAAGTCTGTAGCGCTCACACTTGCAGCCAGACTTAAAGATTTTATGATAATCTTCCACCCGCCAACGGTAAGTATACCAGCGCAGCATCTTAATCGCAGTTTCTATATCTTCTACGACTTCAGTCGTCAGAAGCATCCATTCTAAAGGTGTTTCGCTTTCTGGGCCATCGATTTCAGTTGCATAAACAGCATAAACTTGTAATGAATCACGATTCTCTCTCGCGATAGGGAACTCGTAGTTGAACTTGACAGAAGCGCACTGCCAATGAAGCTATCCTTCCCTGACGTTTACCAGTTTCTGGTACTTTGATTTCCTGTTCAAATCTGATCCGTTGGGATTCCAACTTTCTCCACAAACGTTCGCTATTCTGGTAAGGGCTACGGTCATGAGCTGCACGTACTAATACTCCTGTATGTTTCAGTTGACGTGCTTGGTCGAACACTTCACTAATATCTCCTTCTCGGTCGAAAACATGAATTACTCGGGTGCTGTTACTTACTTCATGCTGGACTTCGGTCATCGCTTCTACCCATCGATAAGACTCTTTTTCTTCAAATGGGCGTTGACGAGCAGCTTTTCGCGCGATTGCCTGTCGTTGTTTTTTGGCTGCTGCGGTTTCATCCTGTGGTGGCTTTTCTTTGTGCTCTCGATTCCATAGCTTTTGCCATAACAGTCCCATTACTTGTCCTTGTTCGGGGGTGAGCGCCAAGGCACTATGTAAAATTAATCCGTTGCCACCGTTACCTGTGGGTCCATATCCTTCCCGTTTGGCTTTGATGCTACCATAATCTAGAAAGGTTGTATCTCCTATGGACAATACGACTTCTTGCTCTTCCACAGCTTCACAGGTCATTTGACAGTGAGGTTTGATTACTTTGTCAAATTCTATTTTGCTGTTGCCAAAAACTCATAAGCTCTTTTCAACTCGTTTCCAATGAGTGAATATTTCTGACAATGCTTTCCCGAACCCTTGACTTAGGGCTTGGCCAATTGAATAGGCTCTATTGTTTAATCTCTCATCTCCTAATTCACAAGTTGCAAAATTTTTCTCCCACCAGCTCAACATTTTTCGCCTGCCTTTACTTGATTTTAACCACATTATATCGGTTGAGTCGATGGAAGGTATTATCCTTCGCACCTCTCAGTTAGATCCGGACGTGCTGGTTTCCCCGCATCCGGCTCCCGATGTTCTTGGCTTACGCCTTTGCTCATGTGGAGATAATCGTGGCAGATGAGAGTGAACCGCTAGAAGGTTGTTTATTTTCGAGTTACTATGGTTTCCGTCTACATGATGTAGATGCACCTTTTCATCGCTTAGCATTTTTAGACCACATTTCGCACATTTATGGTTTTGCCGTTTTAAAGCTTTAGAGGTTTCGCCGTTATAGAGCTTGCTGTTACGCTCACTCCAGTAGGCTATATCTCCGTCGTAGGGAGATTTCTCTCCTTTGACATTGACAAATTTGTTTTCGGAGTAAGGAACCGTCGGGAATGCTTTATCAAGCAGTTTCTTGCTCGTGTAGCTAGATTGTTTTGATTCCTTATTGAATACCTTGAAGGCTCTATTTTGGATAAACCACAGTGATAACCGTGACCCTTCCAATTTACAGTAGCGATGGTAATTTCTCCAGCCTCTAACTACAGGGGCTAATTTCTTAGCTTTGACCGTAGCACCATAATTCGAGCTGTTAACGATGTGTTTTACCTTCTGACGGAACGCTTTAAAATTGTCCGCTGATGGAACGCATCTAAATTTCCCGTTGTTCTGCACTTTGAAATGCCAACCGAGGAAGTCAAACCCATCTGTCGTAGCCGTTAGCTTTGTTTTCTTTTCACTAACCTTCATGCCTCGTTCTGCCAGAAATTCGCTGACTTTATCAAGTATTGCAGTCGCATCATCTTTAGGCTTTAGAATTATTACCATGTCATCCGCGTAGCGGACTGATTGATGTATTTCCTCAATCCCATTGAGAGCTATATTGGCTAGTACAGCATGGCGGAAATAAAGTACCTATTTTATGGGAGACTGGGGCTAAGTGAGATAAATTGCACTCAGAACA
>NZ_JAUBSA010000053.1:0-45059 GCF_036702115.1 Microcoleus sp. LAD1_D5
AACTTATATTGCCGAGGAGAACTCGAATTCACTCATCTTTCTAAATGCTGTTTTCTCACTTTTTCAGCAAGCCCTACCTATGAAGAAAACCTGCGGATTTACCATCCCGAAAGTGCCAAACAGCTACACCTGCTAGTTCAACGAGCACTCACTCACGGGCAGCCTTATCTATTGCGGCTCAAAATCCTGCGCCCGAATGGTTCTATCCGCTATACCGAAGCGCGAGGACAAGCCGAACTTAATGCAGAGGGACAAGTCCTTCGGTTGTTTGGTACATCCCAAGACATTACGGATCTTGTCAAGGCGGAAACAGAACTCAGAGAAATGAGTACAGCTCTTGCTAATGCCGTCGAAGGCATCTCGCGGCTGGATGTTTTCGGACGCTACATCACCGTTAATCAAGCCTACGCCAATATAGCGGGTTATCAGCCTGAAGAAATGGTTGGTATGAATTGGCAGAAAACAGTTCATCCCGACGACTGCCACAGGATGATGACGGCTTATCAAAAAATGCTAGCCGAGGGCCGAGTCGAGGTTGAGGCCCGTGGTATCCGAAAAGATGGCTCGATTTTTTACAAGCAATTGGTGATGTTGGCAGCTTACGACTCGCAGGAGCGATCGATCGGGAATCACTGCTTTATGAAGGATATCACCGATCGCAAGCAAGCAGAAGCAGCATTGCAACAAGAGTTCGAGCGTCTGGCTGTGGTGATTGCCACCCAACAGGAAATCGCCATCCGCAATCCTAACCTAGATGCAGTGATGGCGGTGATTACCGATCGAACTCAAAAATTGATCGGCGCCGATGGGGCAGTGATTGAAATCCTGGAAGGGGATGAATTGGTGTATCGGGCAGCCAGCGGTATCGCCAGCGCCTATGTTGGATTACGGATCAAAGTAGGGACAAGTTTATCGGGAAAATGTATTGCGACCGGCCAAATTATGCTTTGCGATGATTCACAAACCGATGCACGGGTGGAGCAGTCTGTCTGTCAGCGCATTGGTATCCGGTCACTGGTGGTTGTTCCCTTGTTCTATCAGGAGGATCGGGTTGGCGTCTTAAAAGTTGTTTCAGCTAGACCCTGTGCCTTTACAGAGTCAGATATTCATACCTTACAACTGATGGCCGGGTTTTTGGCGGGTAGCCTGCATCTGGCTTCAGAGTTTGATGCTAAAAACATTCTCCTGAGTCAATTGCAGGAAAGTGAGGAACGGTATCGTTCTGTGATTACAAGCATGACTGAAGGCGTCATACTTCAGCTAGCAAACGGACAAATTACTACCTGTAATGCTAGTGCCGAAAGGATTATAGGGTTGACACCCGAACAAATGATGGGGCGTACATCCAGAGATTTAGAGTGGCGAATCGTTCAAGAAGATGGCTCTCCCTTCCCCAGCGAACAGCATCCGGCAATGATCACCCTACGGACGGGAAAACCCGTATCAAATGTGGTGATGGGCATTCACAAATCGGATAAAACGCTGACTTGGATTTCGATTAATTCGCAACCGCTGTTCCAAATGAATCAGTCTCAACCCTATGCAGTAGTGACGACTTTTGCTGATATTACAGAACGCAAGCGGGCCGAGGAGATGCTCAGACACCGGGCGGAACAAGAAAGATTAATTGCTACGACAGATGGGTTAACACAAGTAGCAAACCGCCGCTGTTTTGATGAGCGATTGCAGTCGGAATGGCACCGGCTAATGCAGGGGAAACAACAGCTTTCGTTGATTATGTTGGATGTAGATTATTTCAAGCGATATAACGATTGCTACGGACATCAAGCTGGGGATACTTGTTTGGTGCAAGTGGCTTCATCGGCTGCACAAGCGGTTAAACGTTCATCGGATCTGTTTGCACGTTACGGGGGCGAAGAATTTGCTGCTATCCTGCCGACTACGGATGCTGCAGGGGCGATCGCGGTTGCTGAGTCGATGCGTCAGGCAATTCGAGATTTGGCAATTCCTCACGAGCAATCTGATGTGAGCGTGATCGTTACCGTTAGCATGGGAATTGCGACTGTTATTCCCACTGCGGAAACATCACCGGATGAACTCGTTGCCCTCGCCGATCGAGCATTATATGATGCGAAACGACAAGGGCGCGATCGCTACATAAGCGCCAACCGCATGACGGCGCCTGAGGTCAATCCAGTTGTAGAATAGGCAAAAGCTAGGTAGCTCGTAGACCGCTCCTAGAAAAACGGGATAAAATTCCTGGAAGTATTGATATATGGTTATTTACCTGATCCGTCACGGTATCGCAGCCGCACCCGAAGAATATGATACAGACTCAGAACGACCGCTGACTAAAGAGGGCGATCGTAAAACCCGGAAAATTGCCCAGCGGCTGTACGAACTCGAAATTCAGTTTGACCTGATTCTCACCAGTCCCCTACTGCGGGCGCAGCAAACCGCCCAAATCCTGCAAACAGTAGGTTTGAGTTCCCAAATAGAAGAATCCCCCGCCCTCGCACCTTCAGGAGACATTGGGAACTGGCTGAAGTGGTACAAGGAGTGGCAGGAAACAGGTAGTCGCAACTTGGCCCTGGTGGGCCATCAACCAGACTTGGGCAACTGGGCAGAAACTTTGCTTTGGGGTCGATCGCAAGATGCCCTCATCCTCAAAAAAGCAGGCATCATCGGCTTAATCCTTCCCGAAATAGGCTCCCCGGTAGGCCGCAGCCAAATGTTCTGGCTGACTCCACCCAAGTTTTTACTCCCCTAGAAACCGCGAACAGGCCCGACATTAACAGGACGCGCCAGCCCTCTTAAAACGGCATTCTGGTAAGGCGAAACCGGGAAAAAGGGGCGACAATACGCAGCGGTGCGATCGGGCTCTATGTTGAAAAACTCGGTGTTTGAACCGCCATTAAAGGATTATTTGTCAAGACTGTGACACTATCTTCGTTTCTGGTAATGTACTTTTAGTAGATTGAACTCACACAAAACGGTATCGCAATGGTCGTCGGCGAATTCAAACCAGGTTTAGAAGGTGTTCCCGCCACCTTGTCCAGCATTAGCTACGTCGATGGACAAAAAGGGTTGCTGGAATATCGCGGGATTAGCATCGAGGAACTGGCACTGAAAAGTTCCTTTCTCGAAACTTCATATTTATTAATCTGGGGGGTACTTCCGACAAAGGAAGAACTAGAAGCTTTCGAGCATGAAATTCGCTATCACCGCCGGATCAAATATCGCATCCGGGACATGATGAAATGCTTTCCTGAAAGAGGACATCCAATGGACGCCCTGCAAGCTTCAGCGGCAGCCTTGGGCTTGTTCTACTCCCGCAGAGCTTTGGCTAACCCAGCATACATTAGAGAAGCTGTCGTGCGGCTGCTAGCTAAGATTCCCACAATGGTAGCAGCGTTCCAGCAAATGCGACGGGGAAATGACCCGGTGCGGCCGAGGGATGACTTGGACTACTCGGCTAACTTTCTTTATATGCTCAACGAGCAAGAACCCGATCCGCTGTTAGCTAGCATTTTTGACACTTGTCTGACTCTCCACGCCGAACATACAATTAATGCCTCTACATTTTCGGCAATGGTAACAGCTTCGACGCTGACAGACCCTTACGGAGTGATTGCTTCAGCAGTTGGCACTTTGGCGGGGCCACTGCACGGGGGAGCTAATGAAGAAGTGATTGATATGTTGGAGCAAATTGGTTCGGTAGAAAATGTGCGGGCTTTTGTCGAGAAGAGCGTTGCAAATAAGGACAAAATCATGGGCTTCGGTCACCGAGTTTACAAGGTGAAAGATCCGAGAGCAACTATTCTTCAGAGGTTAGCGGAACAGTTGTTTGAGAACTTCGGCCACGACGATTATTACGACATTGCTGTCAAGTTGGAAGAAGTGGTTGAGGAGAAATTGGGTCACAAAGGAATTTATGCAAATGTAGATTTCTATTCTGGTCTGGTTTACCGAAAAATGGGAATTCCGCTCGACTTGTTTACGCCGGTTTTTGCGATCGCCCGCGTTTCCGGCTGGCTGGCCCACTGGAAGGAACAACTAGAGGCAAACCGCATTTACCGCCCGACTCAAATATATACGGGGACTCACGGTGCTCCTTATATTGCGATCGAGGACAGGCTCCCATCCTAAAGCACAATGATCAACCCAGATATGACAATGGCGAGAGGAATTGTTTTGCTTTCGTGAAGTGTTGAATTAAAAATTGCTTTCGCGTTGGGAGTCAGGAAGCAATCTCTGTCTACCAAAAGCTGCCGTGCTGGGTTGCACCCCTCTTGTAGGTTGTGCTGTTTGTTGGCGACAATAGTAAGAAGTGACGATTTTCAGGAACTCCGGTCCTCAGGCTTGCGGGTCTGAGGCTTTTTATTGGAATATCAAAGTTGCAGCCGATTTAGGGGCGAATTCACCAAGTAGGTAAAATTGGAGGCAGAGCCTCCGCATCGGCGTTACCAGGAAGAGCCTGGTAACGAGTAGACTAGCTAAATCTAAACAGATTGAGTTACATGATGGCGGCTAGTCAATTTATCCAATTGATTCACCAACAAACTTAGGAACAATCCCACATCGGTAACAACTCCAGTAGATTCGATCGAACCCCGATCGCTCAATTTCGTCACCACCGCCGGATTAATGTCCACACACACCATCTTCACACCCGCCGGCGTCATATTTCCCACACCAATTGAGTGCAGCATAGACGACAGCATTAACACCATATCCGCACCGCGTAACAGCTCAGTATATTCTTCTTGAGCCTTAACTAAATCCATTTGCGTGTCGGGAAGTGGCCCATCATCGCGGATCGAACCTGCTAGGGAAAACGGGATATTATGCTTCACGCACTCGTACATGACACCGTTAGTAACCAGCCCGGCTTCAACAGCTTTTGCAATACTCCCGTAACGCCGCACAGTGTTAATTATTTTCAAGTGGTGCCGGTGTCCGCCACGCACAGCAACACCGCGTTTCATGTCAACCCCTAAAGAGGTTCCCATATTCGATTGTTCCATGTCGTGAACCGCGATCGCATTTCCACCTAAAAGCGCTTGTACGTAACCTTCACGAATTAAGTGCGCTAAATGTTCGCCACCGCCGGTGTGGATAACAACAGGCCCCGCCGTAACTACAACTTTGCCACCGCGATCGCGAATTTGGCGCAATTCCCACGCTACTTGTTCCACCACCAATTCTACACGGCGCTCGCTAGAAACGCTGCCAGACATAAAGCTGAATTCTTGAGAATTGCGCTGTTCCCGCGATTCCGTTTTGCGGATAGTGCGGATGCCGACCACATCAACAACGACTTTTTCTCCTACTTTTAAATCGCGCAATAATTTGCATTTAGCCACTGGGCCATCAGCAGTTTCAGTAATAGCAACGGCACCGTCCATCCGCTGATTTTGCGCTTTCACCCACTGACCATTTACCCGCACTTCCGTGGGATAAATTGTACTCACATAAAAGTCGTCCGGGCCGACACCCTCTTGCACTACGGGTTCTAAAATAGCGTCGCAAATTTCTTGTGGCGGGGGAACTGCACCCAAGTCAATCAACATTCCCATCATTTCTTCCATCACATCGTGGGAAGGAGCCGAAACTTTAACGTCGGCAGATGATGTGCTTTGCCGCTGCTCTCCTAAATTGAAATTGAGCACTTGGAAACTGCCGCCGTTTTCGATAATTAAGTCTAAAGCGCGGCTGATTAAACCAGCATCGAGCAGGTGGCCGTCCATGCGAATTGTGCGGCTTTCTACCATGACATTTGCCGATCGATCTTCTTGCACCGGTTCCGTTACCCGCAGCGTCAAACACTTACAGGCGCCCCCCGCTTTCAGAAATTCGCTCATCGGCGTTTCAATTACTTGAAAACCTGCCTTAGTAATGCGCGTTTTCAAGGCTTCGCTAACCTTGTTCATTACCACAACTTTGTCAATATTGACGGCATTGCAGGCAAAATTTGCGGCATCGGCTTCTTCAATGGCAATGCGTTTTTCCGGCGCCACTCGCATTTCAATTAAGCGGTTGGAGTAGGAGTCAAATGCTGCTGGATAGTAGAGCAAATAGCCGCCTGTCAAGGGACAAAAACAGGTGTCTAGGTGATAGAAACGTTCGTCTACTAAACGCAGCGAAAGCACTTCTATGTTGAGCCATTTTGCTAGTAACGGGTGCGAGTCGAGTTCGGAACGGAAGCCGTATCCGGCCCACAACCAGCGTCCTTCCCGATCGAGCAAAGCATCGCCAGCGCCCTCAAACGGCAAGTCTTTCGGAAGTTCGTGCACGGTGAAACCTTTGCTTTCAAACCATGCTTTGAAATAGGGTTCTTCGCCTTGGCGTTCTTTGTGATAGAAACGGCTGAGGACGAAGGTATTGCCTAAAAGTAAGCCTGCGTTGGCGGTGAAAACCATATCCGGCCAGCCTTTTTCGGGCGGTACGAGGTCTACAACGGCGTTGTCTTTGAGGACGTGGTAAAGTTTTTCCCACTGTTCGACGGCGCGATCGCGCGATGATTTGTGGACATTTCCCTCCATCCACGGATTAATCACGTAATCCACATCGTAGTGGTCAGGAGCACACATGAGGAAGCGAATTGAGTCAGTCATAATTCAGTTAAAATGTGGTAGACGCTACAGCAGACGTATGTTGACAGAGTTTGTATAATAGCAACTGTAATATTCACTACTAATTTTAGCAGCCCAACCTCTGGAGCCTCAAAAGGCTAACTCTTGATTATATCATGTTTAAGATGAGATTACACTAAATGACAGACCGTTCGCAGGAAATACGGGAGAAAATGTCAGGTTATGACGCACTCTAAAATAGGTTCTGATAGACGATTAATATGATATCCGTTGAATTGCCCCCCATCTTCCGGTCGGGGCGGGTTTACGCTCTTCTCTGGTCTATATTAAAGATTGTTGGTGAACCGGTCCCCACAAGAATTATCGTTAATTTACCGCCCATGATTTCACAGCTTATCCTAACTTTTAACTTTTAACTCTTGCGAAATCGGCAGTTCGATCGCAAATTCTGTTCCCCGGCCAACTTCGGAATAACACTCCAACTTACCACCGTGGGTGTCTTTAACAATTTGGTAACTAATCGACAATCCCAAACCCGTGCCACTGCCGATCGGTTTGGTAGTAAAAAACGGGTCAAATATTCTTGACTGAACTTCGGGACGGATACCGGGCCCGGTGTCAGAAATCCGCACACACACTTGATTTTCTCGGCTGACTTCAGTAACAATGCGAATCTGGTTAACTTTGCAAGTACAGTTTGCTGATGACTCTTCCACAGCGTCGATCGCATTCAACAACAAATTCATAAATACCTGGTTTAATTGAGCCGGATAACACTCGACTTTTGGCAGTGTGCCGTAAGTTTTAATAAGTTCAATTTCCCGACGCTTTGGCTGTGACTGAAATCTGTGCTGCAAGATAACCAAAGTGCTCTCTATCCCTTCATGAATGTCTATTACTTTGCACTCTTTTTCGTCGAGTCTCGAAAAGTTTCGCAAAGACAGCACGATCTGCTTAATTCGGTTAGCACCTTCTTCCATTGAAGCCATGATTTTTGGGAAATCTTCAGCGATAAAATCTACCTCGACTTCGGCCAGTTCTTGGGCAATTTCGGGAACTGGTTCGGAATAGTGTTGCTGATAAAGACCAAGCAATTTTACCAAATCACGAGCGTACTGTGCTGCGGGAATAATATTGCCGTAGATAAAGTTGACGGGGTTATTAATTTCGTGGGCTACTCCCGCTACCATTTGCCCGATACTTGACATTTTTTCGGCTTGAATGAGCTGAGATTGAGCCTTTTTTAAGTCAGCCACAGTTTTTTCTAACTGTTTCGATTTTTCTCGTTCTCGCTGTTCGCTAAATTGCAAATCTACTTCTGCTTGTTTGCGATCGCTAATATCAATATGCGTGCCCGTCATCCGCAAAGGATTTCCCGAAGCGTCGCGTTCCATCACCTTCGCTTGAGTTAAAATCCACTTCCACTCGCCGGCTTTGGTCAGCATCCTAAATTCCACTTCGTAAGTAGGATTTTTGCCTTCCAGGTGAGCCTTTAGCGCTGCTGTAGCCGGAGATAAATCCTCTGGATGTACCAGTTGCTCCCAGGATGGAAAACTATTTGCTATTTCCTCTACTTCATATCCCAGCATCGTTTTCCACCGCGGATTAAAATAGACTTCTCCCGTGGCAAGATTCCAATCCCACAATCCCATCGCACTGCCTTCAAATGCCAGATAAAAACGTTCTTCGCTAAGAAGCAAAGCTGCTTCGGCTTGTTTGCGATCGCTAATATCCATGACTGTTCCCAACAGTTTGATTACTTCCCCGGTTTCGTTAAAAACAGCTTCTCCCCTTCCTTCCACGTATAGGATTTGACCGCTGGGATGCAAAAATCGGAACTCTTTTTTGTAGGAAATTCCTTGTGAGATAGCGAGGGTGACAGTTTCTTGAAACAAGTCTCTGTCGTCGCGATGACACATCTTTAAAAGTTGGGCAGATGTCGGTTCAGGTGCACTTGAGTCAAGACCAAAAATGCGGAATACTTCTTCTGACCAAATACTTTTATTTGTGACGACATCAAATTCCCAACTGCCGATATGGGCAATTTTTTGGGCTGCTGCTAGACTAGCTTCGCTGTGCTGAAGTTTAAGTCGCTGTTGTTTATCTTGTTCGAGAAGATTGGCTTGAGCGATCGCAATTCCTATTTGTGCAGCCACAGTTTTCAATAATCCGATCTCATCTTGCGTCCAGTGGCGGGGGCGATCGTACTGGTGCAGGCATATCATTCCGTTGGCTTTTCCCTGATAGGAGGTGCGTATGGAGATCATCGACTTCAAACCTATTTGACAGTACAAATCTCTGACGTTTTCTAGCAGGGGTTCGGCCAAAACATCGTCAGAAACTACAGCTTGATCTTGGGACAATAAAAACTGAACGTGAGGATTGCCCTTTACGGATATTTCTAAATCTAAAAGCGATGTTGATGCGGCTTTTCTGTACTCAGCGACATTAAAAATTCGGGGAACAGGGTTTTCTGTGTAGGTGTGAATCAAGCAGCAATCGGCATTAAAAATTCGACCTATTTGGGCCGTCGCTGTTTGAAAAACTTGATCTGGATTTAAGCTGTAGCGGATTTCGAGAGTAATTGTTTCTAGCAGAAATCTTTGCTTGATTTGCCGTTCCAAAGCAGCTAAAGCTGTTTTAAGTTCGAGTTCTGCTTGTTTGCGATCGCTAATTTCAGCAGCAGTTCCCAAAATTTTCCACGGTTTGCCCTGCGCTGTTCTGGCAAACACGCTCTCCCGGCTGCAAAACCACCGATATTCACCATTCTTGTGCTGTATTCGGTATTCAAAATCAAAGCTTTCGCCATCTTTTGCTGTCTCAAATTTTTTTCTTTGTTCGGAGAATGCAGGGATATCGTCAGGGTGTATTAACTTAGGAATAAATGTGGCTGCCATCTCCTGTATTTCTTCAAACGTGTAGCCAATATCGCTATAAATTTCGCGGTTGACGTAGAGACTTCTCTCTTCTATCAAATCGTAAACGTACAATAGATTAGGATTCGTTTTAATTACTGCCGACAGCCAGTGCTGGCTTTCTCGTAGTTGTGCTTCGATCCGCTTGCGTTCTTCTATTTCAGCTTCTAGCAGCGCATTTTTGGCTAAAAGTTCCTTAGAAAGCCGACTGAGTAGCAGTTGATTTTCGACGCGAGCCACGACTTCTTCTATTTCAAACGGTTTAGTAATGTAGTCTACCGCCCCCAACGAGAAAGCTTTGACTTTATCAAAAACTTCATTTAAAGAGCTGATAAAAATCACAGGAATATCTTTGGTTTGCGGACAGGCTTTTAGCTGTTCGCAGACTTGATAGCCATCCATACCGGGCATCATGATGTCCAGCAAAATCAAATCCGGTGGACTCGATAGAGCAAAGTTGAGAGCTAATTTGCCATTTCGGGTCGGCCGCACTTTATATCCCCGCTTAGACAAAAGCTGGGATAAAAGCCGCAAGCTTTCTGGATGGTCGTCCAGCATTAAAATATTTTCTTGTAAGACAGTGTTTTGAAGTCTAAGTGTTTCTAGTCTTGGATTTTTATTGTCAGTTGTATTCACAGCAGACCCTCAAACTATTCAATTTGTATATGTGGGAATATTTTTAAGTCATTAACCGTTTGTAGCTAACACTCTCCGGTAAACCAGCACAACTATTGGGTAGATAGCACACTCCTAAATTATCTCTAATTATATCAAAAATAAGGATAGTTTGAAAATGTGTGGAGTTCTAATTATCGCAGTCGCTCAAGAAAACAGCCGAGATTCCTCAAATCACAGGCTAAGCAAGCAACTTTCATTAAAGGTAAAATTTTTACAATGTCTAGAACCGGGTTTCGCCTGCCTTTACCTGGTGGCTCGCTATTGTGTTTTCTAAGCAAATATCCTTAGTCGAAATGACAACTAAAACACCGCCTGACCAGTGGTGTCAACTTAAGACTAAAATCCTTTGTTTATCTGGTTTGTATCCAAGTCTTGAGTCCCGTAAATCCCCTTCCTTAAGCAAAGCTAGGAGGATTTAGGCATAAGTGTCAACCAGTATACCGTTACTACATTTGAGCTTAAGTTGACACCAATGGGCCCTGAAACACTCCTAAAATATCTTATATTTTATTTGCACCGTCCGGCTGATTTATGGTATCTTTGTCTCGGCCTGCAATTCCCCACAAGCGGCGTACACGGCTTTCACGTTATACCAATTCAGAAAAATCCGAGCAATTTCTAAAGCTAACTGCGGCTTGCCTTGGTCAATCAACCACTGCAAAAAAGGAGTCATCGTTCGCTCGTTCAGCATCCCACCCAATGATAAAACTCCCCACAGGATTTGGTGCAAAAAAGTCATTTGAATCATCATCCGCACTTCCCAATTAGGGTGCTTTTGATAAAACAAAACTCCCATTCTCCCGCGCTGAATTTCTCGGTCAATCATGCCCGGAATTTGCTCTAAACTAAAAGGTGGATGCCAGTGATAGCCGACAGCAGCCGGACATTTAATGAGTTTTAAACCTAAATTTTTCAACCTAACTCCCAACTCTAAATCTTCCCATCCATACAGTTGAAAGCGAGTGTCAAAGAGTCCAGCAGCCAGCAGCCAGTGGCGCGCGATCGCCACATTTCCCGTAGCAAAATAAGCAGCAGAAAAATCCGTTATTTTGTAAGGTTCCGAAGTAGGATTCTCGAAATTGCAAGTATTAATCACGCTGCCGTAAGTAAAAACCGCATCAGTATCTTTGTAACCCTGTAGCAAAGCATCTGCGTGTGCTTGCAAAAAATGCTCTGTTACGACCAAATCGCTGTCAATAAAAATAATCGTATCGCCCTTAGAATCTTCAACGCCCAAATTCCGGGCAGCGGCGGGGCCTTGGTGACATTGGGCGATCGATCGCACATGAGGCAATAAGTCGGCATCTGCAGCCAACCACTCCAGCGTCCCGTCCGTCGAGCCGTCGTCCACGACTATTACTTCATACTCTCTGACAATCTCACTGAACTGCTGATTTTCCAAAGCCTGTAGACATTTTGCCAAAATCGGTTTACGATTATACGTCGGAATCACAACACTAAAAAACACGGTTTTTCCCCATCGCCACAGTTACCGTATCCCACGGTAGCAGATTTTTCGCAGCAACTCCCCCGGTAAATAGCCAAGTTTAGCAAAAAAAGAATATATACATCTGTACTATTTCTGACAAGAATCGATCTCAATTAGGTGCATAATGAAAAGTCGGTTAAACCTCACATTAGGCACCATTCTCAAGAACAGGCAAGATGCCTGTTCCACAAAAATGATATTTTTTTGTGGTGTGGGCATCTTGCCCGCCCTGAAAAGCTTAGTGACAAGGGTGCAAGATGTCAGTTAAATTCAGGATGTAAATAGCAATGAGTCGCGCTAAAAAAGTTGTGCTAGCATATTCCGGCGGAGTCGATACCTCCGTCTGCATTCCTTACCTCAAAAACGAGTGGGGTGTGGAAGAGGTAATTACTCTGGCTGCGGATTTGGGACAGGGAGACGAATTAGAACCGATCCGCAAAAAAGCTTTAGCATCCGGTGCTTCGGAATCTTTAGTTATTGATGCTACCGAAGAATTTGTCAAAGACTATGCGTTTCCAGCGATTCAAGCTAACGCACTTTACGAAAACCGTTATCCCCTTTCGACTGCCCTGGCTCGCCCGCTGATTGCTAAATTGTTAGTAGAAGCTGCGGAAAAATACGGTGCAGATGCGATCGCCCATGGTTGCACAGGTAAAGGAAACGATCAGGTGCGGTTCGATGTGTCGATCGGCGCGCTCAACCCCAAGATTAAGATTTTAGCACCCGCGCGGGAGTGGAAAATGAGCCGCGAGGAAACGATCGCATACGGCGAGAGATGCGGCATTCCGTCCCCGGTGAAAAAGTCTTCTCCTTACAGTATCGATCGCAACTTATTGGGAATGGCAATCGAAGCCGGAATCCTCGAAGATCCGTGGGCGGAACCGCCGGAAGAGGTGTATTTGATGACAAAGGCGATCGAACAAACTCCCGACACACCCGAATACATAGAAATCGGTTTCGAGTGCGGAAATCCTGTCAGTTTGAACGGCAAAGATTTATCACCAGTCGCCTTAATTTCCCAACTCAACGAAATAGTTGGAAACCACGGAGTCGGCCGAATTGACATGATTGAAAACCGCTTAGTCGGGATTAAATCGCGGGAAATTTACGAAACACCAGCGATTTTAGTTTTGATGCACGCGCACCGAGACTTAGAAAGTTTGACGTTGACAGCAGATGTGACGCGGTACAAGCGCGGCATCGAAGAAACCTACAGCCAAATGATTTACAACGGCCTTTGGTACAATCCTTTGAAAACTGCTTTAGACGCATTTATTCAGGACACACAAAAGCGAGTAACTGGAACCGTGCGGCTCAAACTATTCAAAGGCAATGCGACAATTGTTGGCCGCAAATCTGACAATTCTCTGTACAGTTTCGACTTGGCAACCTACGGCGCAGAGGACGAATTCGATCACAAAGCTGCCGAAGGATTTGTCTATGTTTGGGGGCTACCAACCCGCATTTGGTCGGAGAAAAATAGAGGTTATAAATAGGAGCGAATTAGGGTTAAAAACTTGATATTAACCCGCCGAATCGAATTCGGATGAAAAATTCGATGTTAACTAAGAGCAGGGTGGGCTTTGCCCACCTGTTTCGTGGATTAAAAGTGGGCGCGCATCGCTCTTTTCTACCTATGCCTGACTGAATATTTCCAAAAAATCTTGCACCAGTAGATTCGGTTGTTCGCTGCATCGGGTAGCGTCGTAATGTTTGACAAGACAGATGCCAGAATCTATCAAAAGCCGATCGCGCATTTCATCTTCTGTTGCGTTTTGATAGCAGGATTCACTGTCTATTTTCAGTATCCCGATCTTTTTTTGGTGGAAGATCGGAAAGTCAGCTTCTTGGTTTTGTCTCCCTGCGGCTGTTGTCAGTTGGAGTTGGGGGTTGAGGTTTAGGAATCCTCAAATACTAGAGTTTCTCAAGACTTACCAGCAATCCGAACTAGCACGGCTGGCGGCCGAATCAGCCTTGCGCGAGCTTGTTTCTCAACTGTTAAATTCGGGTATGAATTTAGAATAAGTGGCACAAATGATGAATTTATCGACATTGGAAGTACAGCGATTAGTAGGAGGAAATGAATGAGCGATCGCCTGCTTTCTACCTTCAAATTACAGCCTCGGATCGACAGGTTCGCTCTCCATCGCTAAAACTCCGAAAACGCACTCGTGAACTTGTCTCAAAGGAGCACCCGCAACAAATCTCTCCAATGCTTCTACACCGAGAGCAAACTCTCGCAACGCCAAAGAACGCTTGCCGGAAAGTCCGCGCGATCGCAATTTTTCTAAATGTTCCGGCAAAGAATATTCCAGACCATAAATAATTCGCAAATACTCTTTACCGCGACATTTCACCGCAGGCTGTACGAGTCCTTTGCTATTTTTCACAATAAAATCCATTGGTTTAACAACCATTCCTTCGCCTCCCGCCGCCGTCATTTTTTCCCACCATTGAATCCCCGCCAATTGGCTGTCAAAATCTGCAATTTCAACTATTTTGTATTCAGTAGCTAACAGGAATTCTGGGTCAGCTTTACAAATTTGTGAAATTTGTTCCATGTGCCAACAGTGATTTTTGTCAGTGTGAACAGTTCCCTCGGTTGCCAAGATGTGGAAAGGTGCTAATTTGAGGTCTGAGAGCGATTTCACTGGCCAGCAGTAGCGCTGGTAGGCATGAACATAGCGATCGGCTAGTTCGGCTCGCTCTTGATAGCTGGTTAGCAAAGAATTAATTTCAACTCCCCGCTGGTTTGCCTGTTCTAAGTTCTTAATCGCCTCCGCAAACCCGTGACGAGATGCTGTTCCCACGGCGGCGTATTGCTCTTTCAATAAACCTTGAGCTTTGGCTGACCAAGGCATTAATTCGCAGTCCAAACACACCCAATCGGTTTGAAATTTCTCCCAAAAGTTGCTGGCAGTGAGAGCGACATTTACCCGCGCTAAAAATTCTGTTTCTAAGGTAGAATTATCGAAAAAATGCCGTCCCGTGCGGGTGTAGCAAATGCCCATACTCTCGCTGAGAATGCCAAAGCGGCGTAAAGCTGCCGATGCGTCGCGGCAAACAATTACAACTGCACGGGAACCCATGTGCTTTTCTTCGCACACAACTGTCGATATGCCCTGCTGTTGGTAGTAGCTAAATGCTTCGGCTGGATGTTCTAAAAGTCCAGGTTCTTTGGAGGTAGCAGCGGGAGACATCGTGGGCGGCAAATAAATCAGCCATTTGGGATTGGCGGCAAACCGACTCATTACTTCTAGGGCTGCGATCGCATTTTCTTCTTTAATCGTAATGTTACTTTGCAGGCGAGTTGAAATGATGCGCTTTCCGAGTACGTCGCTAATGTCCAGTACATCATCAAACTGCTGTTGGGCGGTGAGATTCACTGCCGCGAAACCGCTATCGATCGCGGGTGAATTAATGTCTCTATTGTTAAGGGGAGTTGGGCTGTCTTGAAAGAGGATCGGTTTGGCAGGTTCGCAGTAAATTCTAGCAGCAGGAACACTGACAAATTCTCTTTCGGGATACCGCAAAGCTGTTAGTTTGCCTCCGAAAACGCAGCCCGTGTCAATATCAACAGTATTGTTCAACCATTCTGTTTCTGGAACGGGGGTGTGTCCGTAAACAACTGCTGCCTGACCTCGATATTCGGCGGCCCAATTGTAGCGGACGGGCAAGCCGAATTCATCGATTTCGCCAGTTGTTTCTCCGTACAAGGCGAAATCTCGAATGCGGCCCGATGCGCGTCCCTGAAATTCAGCTTTCATCCCGGCGTGGGCGACGACTAATTTTCCCCCATCGAGGACGTAATGCCCAATCAAACTATCTAAAAATTGCCTAATTTCTCGTACTGCTGATTCGCGCAATTCATCCGGTAAAGCGGCAATTTCTGCTAAGGTTTGTTCGAGTCCGTGGTTGATTTTGACATTTTTGCCGTTGAGTTTTCGCAGCAGTTTGATGTCGTGATTTCCAGGCACGCACAAAGCTGTTTCTGCGAGTACCATATTTCGCACGAGTTTGAGGGTGTCGAGAATGCGCGGGCCCCGATCGACCAAATCGCCCAAAAACACGGCTTTACGGCTCTCCGGGTGCGCGTAGGTGGGAAAATTCCCCAAATCCGATTCGCTGGATTTTTCGATAATTTGATAGCCCAACTGTTGCAGCAATTGTTCCAATTCGTCGCAGCATCCGTGAACGTCGCCGATGATGTCAAAAGGGCCGGAGTCGCCTTTGCGATTGTTCCACAAAGGTTGTCTCTCGACTTCCACCGCGTCGATTTCCTCTGGGGAACGGAGGACGTAAACGTACCGAAATCCTTCCCTATCTAGAGATTTGAGCGATCGCTTTAAATTCTGAACGTGGTGGCGAATTACATGATTTCCGAAATTGCGGTTTGCACGTTGTTGATTGCGATCGCCACACAATTTTTCGGGTAAATCTAGCACAATAGCAACCAAAAAGCAATGGTATTTTCGGGCTAATTCCAACAAAGATTTGCGGCTTTCCGGCTGAACGTTGGTGGCATCAATCACAGTTAGCTTACCCGCGGCCAGACGTTTAGCAGCGATTAAATGCAATACTTCAAAAGCATCAGCGGTAGCCGCTTGATTGTTTTCGTCGTCGGAAACCAGACCGCGGCAGTAATCCGAGGAAATGATTTCTGTAGGTAGGAAATGTTGGTGGGCAAAGGTAGATTTGCCGGAACCGGATGCACCAATTAGAACGACTAGGGATAGTTCTGGAATGGTAATTTTCATTGTTTAATAATATTATTATTCATCAAGCAGGACATCATCATTTTGCTCTGCCATTTTTGCAAACGCTTCCTCCCAGCCTGCACGCGGTTTTAGGCCTGCACGAATGGTGAATATTGCCATTTGCGTAGGCGAACCTACTTCTAAATCTTCGGTTCCCACACAACGAAACTCTACCCCACAGCCAAACCGTTCGGCAACCCCTTTCGCCCAAGTTTGAAATTCGGCCCTTGTCCACTCAAAGCGGTGATCCCGGTGGCGAAATTGGCCCGCTGGCAAGTTTTCAAAGCGAACATTATATTCAATATTTGGAGTTGTGACGATCGCACTTTTGGGTCGGATAAATTCAAACAAAACCCGCTCAAAAGCAGCTAACCGTTCTAAATCCAGATGTTCGATCACTTCAATTACCGCCGCCGCATCAAAATCAGTCAAGCGGCTGTCCCGATAAATCAGCGAACTTTGAATTAGTTGAATGCGAGATTGTTGCGCGGGAGACAATCGATCGATTTGCAAACGTTCCCTGGCAATTTCTAATGCACGAAAGGACACATCGACGCCTGTAATTTGTTCGATCGAGCTTTCTTTCAAAAGCAGTTTCAGCAGTTTTCCCTCACCGCAGCCCAAATCAACCACTCGCTTAGCACCACTTTGCTTTAAAACCTCCGTCACAGCTTCCAAACGCTGTTCGTTCAGGCTAATTCGCTGTTCTAAAACTTCCTCTTCTAAAGCCTGAGAAACTTCCCGATCCTCCGGGTCAATATTATCTTCTTCTGTTAACTGTGCCACAGCAATGCGCGTCAGACGGCGCTGGCGTTTCAGATAGCGGTTGGCAATTTGTTCGCGGGCGGGATGCGCGTTCAACCAACCTTCGCCGTGACGCAATAACTTCTCAATTTCATCATCGCCCACCCAATAATGTTTGTCGTCATCCAACACGGGAATTAGCACGTAAAGATGGCTTAACAAATCCGCCAAACGAACTGTATTTTGCAGTTCCACAGACAAGTAAGGACTCGCGCCCCACTGGGGAAATTGCTCGTCAAGAATCAGGGGTTTTGCTGCGACTTGATAGCCCAGCGGCTCAAACATTTGCCGCAGGAACTTCTCGCCACCGCGACAGGGCAAAACCGGCAGATTAACTGTCAAAGGAATTGCTGTTGCTGCGAGTTCTGGGCGGTCTTTGCAGCGACCGGATAGAGCTGTACTAAAGACTTTGGCGAGGGCGACACTGAGAAAAGAAGAGGCAACGTAGGGGCGATCGTTCACGTATTGTTCGAGAGGGCGATCGCCTGATTTCGACTTGCCCCGCACCAAACCAACCGGATCGACATCCAAGAGTAAAGCCGCCGTGCACCTTTCTGCATTTGCCTCTGGATAAAACACGCTGGCTTGCCCGAAAGTCATCGGAAAGGATTGATGGCGATCGGGATGTTTGTGCAGCAAATAACCTAAATCTGTAGCAGGAACGCGAGTTGTAGAAATGGTTAATAACATAATATTGTACCTCATTTATTTGAGGAAGGCTATACTGAAAGTCTTAATCGTTAAGCATTATACTTCTGAATCCTGACTCCGGCTATATAACTATCAACTTTGCCAAGAAAGCTACAAACTTTGGCAACTAAGGGTAATTTGTTGCAAAGTCTTCATAATCCTATACGCGGATCCTCGTATTGTTTCCTAAGTTTATTTTGAGGAGTATTAGATCAGTTACGGGATGATTTTATCTGGTTGTGAACGAGAGTTTAGAACTTACACTCATCAATTCATCCCCTGATTTAGCAACTCCCCAATTTCTTATCCAAAAGGAGATTAATATGTCGAACCATGAAAGCGTCTCATCCGAAAGTATACAGAACACAGAAGCAGAAGGACACCAAGCGGTTTCAAGTGAGCCTCAGTCACAAGAAATGGCAGATGATCTAGTTGTCGCCGAGTTCGCAGGAACTGCTGGTATAGGCGAGATTGAGTCAGTAGCTGGTTTCGATCCTTCTCGAGCATTACGAGAAGGCACTGAAGCAGAAGAAGTACCAATTACAAAAGAACTCGAAGCATTGCAAGATGCTGCCACTTTGGAATTTTTAGAACCAGAAACAGTCTGCGGTCAAGACGATCGCGTTCGGATTTCACCTGCTACTAATCTCCCTTGGCGATGGATATGCCAACTCCTGATTACATTCCCTGGGGGACAGTTTATTGGCACAGGATGGTTTATTGGCCCACGAACCGTGATGACGGCAGGACACTGCGTTTACAGCAAAGGTGCTGGAGGATGGGCGCAGAAGATTGAAGTCATTCCTGGCATGGATAGTGCCAGTCGTCCTTTCGGATCGCAGGTTGGTACTGCCTTCCGCAGTGTAAAAGGCTGGACAGACAGCGCGGATCCTAACTTTGACTATGGGGCGATTATTCTGCCGAATAATGACCTAGGTAATCGGGTTGGCTACTTTGGGTTTGCGAATGTAGCAGACAGCGGACTAAAAAACCTCACAGTGAATAATTCTGGCTATCCAGGTGACAAGCCATTTGGCACTCAGTGGTTCAATGCTGGTAGTATCACTCAAGTTACCGATCGTAAAATCTATTACATGGTTGACACCTATGGTGGACAAAGTGGTAGCCCAGTATGGCGTTTCTTGAATGGCGAACGACATGGGGTTGGCATCCATGCTTATGGTGGCTGTCCTAACTCAGCTACTAGAATTATTAAACCAGTATTTGACAATATGCTGGCTTGGCGAAATCTCGGGTTCTAGTGGGGAACTTGATTAGAGATATCCAGAAATTCCCGATCGCTCTTAAGATAGTTAACTGTTGACTGTTAACAGTTGACAGTTAACTAGATGTGAGAATTCCGATCAAGCGCCGATTTGATATCATAAGTTGGCGAAAGTATGTACTTAAACAGCTATGGAAATTGAAGGCAAGATTATGACGGTTATGGAAAGCTGGCCTTTGCAGTTGACAGTGCAGACTCAGACAGCTCTCTATCATGTTGTACTTCGTTCAGACACTCAAATTACTCAGCAGGGAAAAGAGGTCAATCCAGGTAGCTTACGCCCTGATTTACCAGTTAGGATCGGAGGTCAAGTCTCTAGTTCAAATCCTCTGGCTATGAATGCTGAGGCGATCGAGGTTTTGGAATAGCTTTGTTGTATGGTGCAGGTGCGATCGCAATCAGTAGCAGCAAGAGTTCTTGGCCACCAAGGAAAGTTAAACCACGGATCGAGTCTTGTTCTCGGTTGAGATTGCTCCTTCTTCCTTCTTCTCGCTAAGATTTCTGTTTTTCCACACTTCCCAAATCCAACTTAGCCCGCAACTCTTCCTTAATCCGATTTAAAATAGAATCCTCATCCAAAGAAGACAAAATCTTGCTCACCACAGCCTTTGGCCCGTCATCTCCCCAAGAAGCACCATTAGCCAAATAAGCCTTAGTAACTTGACCGATTCCGTAGGAAGAAACCCCCGCGATCGCAGCTTGCGTCACCGCCACAGACAAATAAGGCCCTAAAGCCAGACCCCCCGTCGCCGGCGTCGCCAAACCCAACAATCCCTTCAAAGAACTCAAACCAAAATTAGCCAACAATTCACCCGCAGTAATTCCCCCCATACTAATCGCAATCTTTTGCAGCAATTCCACCGCGCCGGCTTCCGTCATCGCAATGCCGTAAACTTTAGATAAAGTTAATATCATCACCACATCAATTACTGCACCACTAAGAATATCAACTACAGTAATTGGATTAAGTGCGATCGCCACCGCTTTAGTCATTACCCCGTTCCAGATAATTCGATTAGCCGCGTCATCTCGAATTTCCATTTTTCGCTGCACTAACTGCTCGTTAATATCCCCCGCACAGAGCATCGTATTCAGCGCGACCAAAGATTTGCCTTCTCGGTCTAAAATCTCCAAAATCTTTAATTTTAAATCTTGCACTTGTGGCAAACTGCGAGTCATTTGCACGCCCATACTTCCGTCAGGACGGCGCACCGCCCTCGCCGTCAAAGGCGAAGCTGCCGCCATCACAATTTCATCGGGAGACAACAATTCTCTCACGCGGTCATCTCGAATTTTATGATAAATTGCCAGCCTGTCTGCATCAGGATACTGGTCAATTTTATTAAACACTAATAACATCGGTTTTCCGGCTTCCCGCAACTGCGAAAGTGCTGCGTATTCGACCTTTGTAATGTCGCCAGCAACTACAAACAAAATCAAATCTGCTTGTTTAGCAACGCGGCGGGCTAAAAGTTCGCGAGTTTCGCCGTCAACTTCATCTATTCCCGGAGTATCGATTAATTCAACTTGCGACAAACGGTAAATAACTGGCGAAAGTCGTAGCGTAGCGGGGCGTAAGCCATCGGGCAAATTCTCATCAATACCGTCTCCGACATCCCACTGCCCGATGGTCGTCGTGCGAGTCACCCCGTGAGTCGGGCCAGTTTCAAACACATTTTGACCTAGCAGCGCGTTCAAAACCGAAGATTTTCCCCTTCCCACCATCCCAAACACAGCGATTTGCACGCAAGCGCGCTCTAGCTTGTCGAGCATTTTCTCCAACCCGCCAATTTCCGGTTCCAGTCCAGTTCGCTCTTGAAGTGTCAAGTCGAGATTTTCTACTATATCTCGCAGAGCATCTTTAGCGTGGCGCAGGTTGAGTTCTGCCTGAATGTCTGCGAAGCTTAAAATTGTGTCATCTAATTCTCGATCGACATTGGAAAAATCCGAGGCTTCAGTCATTGTTACCTTGTTTTATAGCTTTGTTTTATCTAAATTTGCAACCGATACAATGCCATTGTAGCTGTTTCTGTCGGCTTCGTACAGCCCGCACCAGTTGGCAGCGCCCAAAAATCGGTTTTTGACAATTAGGAAATAACCGCAAGATGTCAATGTTTAATTTCCTGTGGAATCGGCGAGTTGCTAAAGCATCGGCATCTCTTCCTTTGATGCTCGCAACTCCATTTTCCCGCCAACAATCCAGACATCAACAAAAGGAGTCTCTTGCACCCGCACTTCCTTTGTTTCCGTCTCACCACCCTCCACCGCAACCTTCAACTTAACTGTGGATTCCTCCACAGAAATTTCCACGGCATCCGCGAAGGAAATCGTCAAATCCGTACTCACCCCAGACTTACGATAGACTTCCTTTTCATTCACTTCTACAGTCACGGTGTTATTGCTGAAACCGTCGCGAAGTTTGACAGATAAACGCATAGTGGTACTCGCTTGGTATTTGTAAGAGGTAAAAATCTCGGCTTGGGCGCGATCGGGTACGCAGGTAGACCCGATCGCCAAAATTGCCAACAAAATTATCAGGTGTCGAACCAACAACAGACTTATCCTTAATGCTGTGAGGTTTTTGTCGGTAGTGTTTTGTACAAACTAACAAAAATTGCTTTACTTATTTAGTTTAGAATAAAGTAAAGCAATCTTCAGGGTGATTCACCAATTTAATGTTTACTTCTTGTCGGCCGATCGCACTGTCTTGACTTCCATTGCTGAGATTTGGCTCAACGTTTTGTTGACCGCATCCTCATCCCCGCTTTTAGCCTGAACCTCAGCTAAACACGAAAGAGACATCTGTGCCGAAACAGGATCGAGAATCTTGGAATCGGCGACTGCTGTCAGCAACTTGGCGCTTTCCTCCAACTTCGCTGGGCGTACAATCACCCGGTTTTCACGATCGTCCGTGATCGTTTTAAACTCACGGCTAGCGTTGATACCCTGCACCATCCGAACATAGTTTGCCATCGCGTGTTTCGGATATTTTGCTAGAACTTCCTCAAAAGCATCGTTACCGCTTCGCAATGACTCGTCATCCGAACCCAGCAGATAAAGCAAAGAACCCTGTTCGTCGCCCATAAACAGAGCGGCCAGTTCTTCCTCAATTGGCGTCACAGGATAGCGAACGCGAATAGTCAGGATATCCGAGAATACCTCGGAACCGTCCAAAGCTCCATAGACCGCCCGTACCCGGTAATTTCCGGGTTGATCGAAATAGAGTCCGTCTTTGCCATAGCCGATATACGCGCTTTCAGGAATCACATCATCGCGGGCGATCGTACTTTCTCGCTGACCAACTAAATGATCGATTAGCGGTTCATAAGTAACGACTGCGCCGCTAGGCTTGCGAATCACGATTTTGACCAAGCCGCAATTCGGATGCAGCCAAGTATGCACCCGGCGCCCGCCTGCAGACGTCGTTCCCAGCATTAATTCCAGTACCACAGGCTCACCAAGCGCGAAGCTTTTTTGGTTGGTTGAGATCCTGAAAGTCAGTCCCGACTCATCGCGAATTGGATCGGCCATCACTTCCTGACCCAGACCAGAGCCGATAGCAAAGTCGTTTCCACCCACAATAATATTGTTGCGGAACGCATGGCGGAGATGGATGACCTCCTCATTGTCGAACTGAAACGCAAATTGGCTCCAGTAGGTAGCCTCGCCACCCGGCGCTGGGTAATTAAAAGGATAGTTCATCCAAGACAACGCCTGGGGGCGATTCGTACCGGGGGGCGTCGCCAAGGATTTTTGCCACGAGTGCAGCAAGTTAAAACTATGCCCCAGCTCGTGAACGTAGGTATAGAGCTGCAACCGCAGTTTTTCGGCAGTTTCTCCGCCTATACCTTGATGAAATACGGCGCAGCCTTGCCGCTGCTTCCCTTGCTGGTCAAACATGATGCCGAACAGCCCAGGGCCGATGTCGTGGAGTTGAGCAACTACCTGCCAAACAGCCCACTGTGGCAAATCCTGCCACAAGGTGAAGTGTTTCTGCATCGAAGCGTGCAGTTCGGAGTTGCTCCATTTAGCGCCAGCACCAGCTTCATCGATGTTGATGACGTTGTTTCCTGCTGTTGCGATCATCTCGATCCCAGCTTCTGCATAGGAACTGACGACGCTGAGGTTGCGCGCTGGCCCCCCCGACGGCAGCGAGCCGGTGTTGTAGCTGCTGAATACGGGAGTGACAACATCCGAAACCCGGTCTGTTTCGAGTCGCAGACTGCGGAAATAGACAGACTCAAAGGCGCAAATATAAGTTGCTCCGGCGACTCCGCCATTTGTGAAAAATTGTACCGTTGCTGGCGCCTGTGGCTGGAAGATGAACTTTCGCTGGATTGTCACCTCAATTACCGGAGATCCGGCGGCAAAGGTAAAACTTCCGAGGCCCTTGACGACGACTTGAGAGGCTGTCACGGCGATCGTCGGCGCATCGACTATAAAGGAGCCAAAATAGGTGGTTGTACCGCCGCTAATTTGGAAGAAGTCGCCGCTTAACCGCTTCATCGGTCGAGTGCGATCAACGTCTACCCGGAGTTCAAGTTGAAAGCTGCCTAATGTACCGCGGTAGCGCCCGCTGACGGGTCGTTTGGCGATCGGAAATGGGCTCGGTGCGATCGGTAGCGGTGGGATGCTAGGTATTGGTGCGGTTTCGCCCTGGATGGGATGCGTTGGATCGCTAATTCCCGCCTCTATTGCGGCGATCGCGGCGATGTCATCAACTGACATTTCTCCAAACGAAAAATCACTACTGATTACATCGATACTTGTAGGATCTTGCTGAGACATTTTTATTTATCCTTTCATATTGTGATACTCCATATATAAATGGCAGTGTTGGCGAGTGCACAGTCGCTTTTTCGAGTGACACTTATTTGTGCTACACCATTTGAGTGTCACTCATTGAAGCGACAGTGTTGTTGACTGTTTCACTCATGCGTCCGACCCATGTTATGTTTATTTTTACTAAAAATTAACCTCTCTCAGCAAGTAACGTGTAACCAATGACTACCCGGAGCAAAATAGCCACATATCCATTTCTTTTACGCAGCGCAATTTTTCTGTTAATTTTGCTTTCAGTCTGGTTGCCATTAGCAGCACCAATTTATCTCTTAGTTAAAGATAGTAACCTAGCAACTATTCTGACAATGGGATTGTTGTTTACTGAGTTTCTGTTCCTAGTGTCGCGCTGGGGAAAAAAGGTTTACGGACAAACCCAATTACTCAAAAGTTACGGTTTAATCAATACCCGAAAAAACGGTTTTGAGCTTTTAATCGGATTGGCGATCGGGCTTTTGCTCACTTTCAGCTTATTTGCGGTGCAAGGGCTGTTCGGCTTAGTCGCGTGGCAAAATTCTGATAATTTGCCTAGAATCATCGCAGAAGGGCTGTTAAGCGCCCTTGGAGTCGGTTTTGCGGAGGAGTTGGTATTCCGTGGTTGGTTGCTGGACGAGTTGCAGCGGGATTACAATTATAAAATATCTCTGTGGGCCAATAGCCTGGTGTTTGCCCTATCTCATTTTATCAAACCTGTCGCGGCAATGCTGGGGAGTTGGCCGCAGTTTCCGGGGTTGTTGTTGCTGGGTTTGATTCTGGTTTGGGGAAAAAGATCGCGCCAAAATCGCCTCGGTTTGTCGATCGGGCTTCATGCAGGTTTAGTCTGGGGATATTACATGATTAACATCGGGCAGTTAGTGCGATATTCGGCATCTGTTCCCGACTGGGTGACAGGAGTTAACGGCAATCCGCTAGCTGGGGCGATCGGGCTATTGTTTTTGAGTGTCTTGGCCTTGGGAATGCGAAAAATGTCTGAACATTCCAAAGGTTTCGAGTAAGGACGAAGAGTCCTTATTTGCCACAACTTTGAGGACTAAAGTCCTCACTACCGCCCAACTAATTCAAAATTTTATAAACTTATGAAACTCAGCATCTTTGGCACTGCTACACTGTTAATGTATACAGGTTTGTTAGCTCCGGCAAACGCACAAAATACCGCACAAGTCAAGCCCAATAATTCTTTAGTTCAAGTGCAGCCAACGCCAGAACAAGTTCTCAATGCTTGCGTGCAGAATCAGGTTGAAACCCTGCCAAATGCTTTTACCGATGTACCTTCCAATCACTGGGCTTACAAAGCTGTTTTGACAATGTATTATTGCGGGGCTTACCGAGAAGGGATGCCACCTGCTTTAATTAAAGAATCACTGGAATCGGGACCTCCTATTAGAGAAAGTTTGCCTTACCGAGCACCATTTCCCAATTTCCCATTAGAGCCTTTTCCCGTGATTAATTAAAGAATTACTGGAAGCGGGATATCCTACTAGAGGAAGTTTTTATTCCCGATTACCTTTGCCGCATTTCCCATTACCAAGATTTTAAAACTCAGCCCGAACCGTAAACGAATAATCGCCACCTGGTTCTAATTGATAATCCCATTTTTCCAGGAAACGGTGCAGCGGTTCCTGAATCAATGCCCTACCCTGAGAAGGCTCAAGTATCAGTGTTTTTTCTGACGTGAAACGCCACTGAAACTGCCACTCAAAATTGCCCGCAGTCACTTCACCCTCAATCGTGCCTTTTTGCCAAGATTGACCCGTAACCCGGACATATGCAGTTGTTTCAGGCAAACGTCTCGAACTCACCTTTTTGTTTCCGCGTTTGTTTCTGCAATTGTGCGACTATTGTAAAGGCTCATGGCTTTTTCTACTCCTTGGTGCAGACTTAGTTCCACAGCTTCTACAACCAGTTTAAGCACTTTCTCTACTAACTGACTTTCCTCTGAGGAAAATTTTCCTAACACGAAGGAAATGGTATCTTTCTCATTTTTAGCAGCATCGTTTTGAGGTTTGCCGATGCCAATCCGCAAGCGGGGAAATTTGTCTGTGCCTAAATGAGAAATTGTCGATTTCATGCCGTTGTGTCCGCCGGCCGAACCGGCAAGTCGCATTCTCAATTTCCCGATCGGCAAATCCATATCATCGTATACTATTAATACCGACTCTGCAGGTATTTTGTACCAATCCGTCGCCGCCCGAATCGCTTGACCCGACAAATTCATGTAAGTAAGCGGTTTCAGCAAGCGGATTTTCTGTCCCCGCGGCCAGTTTCCCTCGCCAAATATGCCTTGAAATTTGCGATTTTCCGACAGGGAAATCTGCCAAGATTTAGCCAAGGCATCGACAGCATTAAAACCGATGTTGTGTCGGGTGCGATCGTATTTAGGTTCGGGATTGCCCAACCCAACTATTAGCTGGGGAATCACTAACTCCGCTGGTGTTTCCGACTTCTGAGTGTTGTTCATTTAACTGTCTGTGCTATCTTCCTTGGGAGTAGCCGCTGCGAGTTTTTCAGTTTCCGGTTTGCTACTTGCTACTGCTTCTTCTAACTGCTTAGCTTCTCGCGTGAACTCCGACTCAAAATCCCGCGAAGCATCTTGAAAGCCCCGAATTGCCTTTCCCATACTCCGACCGATTTCAGGTAGTTTTTTGGGCCCAAATACCAATAGGGCGATCGTAAAAATAACTGCCATTTCCGGCAAACCAATGCCAAAAATATTCATGGTTTTTCTCCTGCAATCTATTTAATTAGTTACTGTTTAATGAGGGAGCGAGCAACTTGAAAGGGTAAGGGAAAATGGGGCAACTTAACTTTTGCCCTTTCTCCTCTACCCTCAATTTTTACTTTTAGCCTTACTGTTTCGCGCTCAATTTTTAGCGGCCTAAGCTCGACCAATCCATATCCACACTCTCCAGAATCAGCGAAGAGTTGTAGATTTGCAAAATAATCAACAAGAACACGAAAAACAGTCCAATGAAAACGCTCATCAACAGCGTGGTGCCCCAACCCGGAGCGACCTTGCCGTATTCCGAGTTAAGGGGTTTGAGTATATCTCCTAACCAAGTCCGTTGTGCCATAAGTCACCTGCAATGAATCTCTACAGAGAAGTTTGACATATTTTCACCGCTAATTGCGATCGCAATTTCTCAGAAATGCTGCAGGGGGACTCGGAAAATGGGGAGTGGGGGTTGGCAACCATACCGTACAGCGCCTAAAATCACTAGAGTTTCAGACGGATTGTTATTTTTTGTAATATTATAGAGTGGAGCACTCATAATCGATCAAAAATATGGAACCCGCAGCAGTTCTCGGCATTTCACTGGGCGTGTGTCTGGTGGCAATCACCGGATTCTCGATCTACACCGCTTTCGGTCCCCCTTCTAAGGAATTGAGAGATCCTTTTGAAGAACACGAAGACTAAAGAAGAAGGAAGGCACAACACGGATTCGGACACGGATACACTGATGAATTTAAGTGTGTTTCCAGATATCTCTTATTCTCTGTCTCTCCCTCTCTCCCTGGTAGATATTCTTCTAGGGGTGGGAAGGGAGTGATTCTGTGAGGCGATCGCCTGTGTCCTTCTGGTCAATGGTATATTTTTCAGAAATACAGTAAATCTCTATTCCATTTAAGCTAAAAATTATTAGGTTTCAGGCTAAAGCATCATGGGGAATACATTTGGGCATTTATTTCGGATCTCGACATTTGGGGAATCTCACGGCGGCGGTGTCGGAGTAGTAATTGATGGTTGCCCGCCCCTAGTATCGATCGACGCATCGGAAATTCAAGCCGAACTCGATCGCCGCCGCCCCGGCCAAAGCAAAATTACGACACCTCGCAAAGAAGCAGATACCTGCGAAATTCTGTCGGGGGTGTTTGAAGGCAAAACTTTGGGAACGCCGATCGCAATTTTAGTCCGCAATCAAGACACTCGCCCCCAAGATTACGGCGAAATGGCAACAACTTACCGCCCTTCCCACGCTGATGCTACCTACGATGCCAAGTACGGAATTCGTAACTGGCAAGGCGGCGGTCGATCGTCCGCGAGAGAGACAATAGGTAGAGTAGCAGCAGGGGCGATCGCTAAAAAAATTCTTAAACAAGCAGCAGGAGTCGAAATAGTCGGCTACGTCAAACGCATCAAAGACTTAGAATGTGTCGCCGACCCGGACACTGTTACCTTAGAACAAGTAGAAAGCAACATCGTCCGCTGTCCTGATGCCGAATGTGCCGAAAGAATGATTGAACTGATCGAAAAAGTTCGCGATAGCGGAGATTCGATCGGCGGTGTAGTCGAATGCGTCGCCCGCAATGTACCCAAAGGGCTGGGAATGCCCGTATTCGACAAACTAGAAGCCGACTTAGCCAAAGCGATCATGTCCTTGCCCGCCAGCAAAGGTTTTGAAATTGGTTCCGGGTTTGCCGGGACTCTGCTCAAGGGCAGCGAACATAATGATGAATACTATACTGATGATAAGGGTGTAATTCGTACAGTGACGAATCGCTCTGGCGGAATTCAGGGTGGCATTGCTAACGGCGAAAATATCATTTTGCGGGCGGCATTCAAGCCAACTGCGACAATTCGCCAGCAGCAGCGTACAGTTACCCGAGAGGGCGAAGAAACCCTGCTGGCTGCCAAGGGACGGCACGACCCTTGCGTTTTGCCAAGAGCTGTGCCAATGGTGGAAGCGATGGTAGCTTTAGTTTTGTGCGATCATCTGCTGCGCCATCACGGACAATGTGGAACCTTAAAGCCTGAATTTTAAAATGGAAATCAGCTTGTCCTCTGTAGCGGCAACTCCCGTTGATTGCCCTCAACCCTCCGAATCAATAAAAGGTATAGATGATTTTGTAGTACAGTTCTGGGGCGTGCGGGGCAGTGTTCCGACACCCGGACAGGAAACTGTTCGCTACGGCGGCAATACTTCTTGCTTGGAAATGCGAGTCGCGGGCAAACGCTTGATTTTTGACGGCGGAACAGGCTTGCGGATGCTGGGAGACCAGTTGGTGCAAGAAATGCCTGTGCAAGCTTATATGTTTTTTACTCACTATCACTGGGATCACATTCAAGGTTTCCCGCTGTTCGCCCCAGCTTTCATCCGCGGCAATAGCTTTGATATTTATGGGGCGACTCCGCCGGATGGAGATTGCATGAAAAGGCACTTCGTCGAACGGGTGCTCCACTCGAATTCGCCGGTGCCGCTGATGGGTTTGCAGGCAGATTTGAATTTCTACGAACTCAATCACAACCAGACGATGATGCTGGACGATATTGAGATTAGGACGGGTTCTCTGAATCACCCGAATACTGCTATGGGATATCGGGTGACTTGGCAGGGACGATCAGTTGTTTATTGTTCGGATACTGAACATTTTCCCGATCGGCTAGATGAGAATGTCTACAATTTAGCCCTCGACGCTGATGTGCTGATTTACGACGCGATGTACACAGACGAGGAATATCACAACCCCAAGTCTCCGAAGGTGGGTTGGGGACACTCGACTTGGCAGGAAGCGGTGAGAATGGCTAAGGAGGCGCGGGTGAAACGAGTGGTGATTTTTCACCATGATCCGGCTCACACTGACGATTTTCTCGATCGCATCGCCGAAGATGTGCAAATCGCTTTTCCGAAGGCTGTCATGGCCCGCGAGGGTCTTATTTTGCCGATCGGCTTCTGAACCTTCGCCTCTGACGGTCGATCGAACCATCAATCGATCGAACCATAATTGTTATGTGAATATGTGGATCTGGGGCGAAACCAGCTCCACAATTTTTTTTAATACGCAGCAAACTCTTAACTGCATGGTATAATTCTTGCTTGTTAAGTTTTTAGCCAGATTATTTAAGGTTTTTTTTATTCTTCAACCGCGTCCGCAAGACGCCAAGACGTAAGATAATTGGAGGATTGCCAAGGGTGAAAAGGAGACTGTTTTGAATGTCAACAAACACGGGGAGGCGAGGATATCGCACGCCTGAGTGCTAGTCTGAGGCCAGTAGACTTCCAGAAGCCTTGTTACAGATTAATTATTAAGGACAAAAACTGAAGTTATAGCTCGGATCAAATAAAAGCGCGATCGGTTTTTTCGGCTCATGAATATTGACAACTCTCAAAAGCTAATAGCTTTTAGGTACAAACTGAGAAAATTTTCAGCAGTCAATTTGACTAACCAGAAAGAAACGATCGCTCTTGAGTTTGGCAGTAGCTGCGGCAAGCGAATGTTATGACTTGACTATCAAAATGGGAAATTTACGTTTTAGATCTTCAGCACATCAATACAGATGGATTGCCTTAGGCAGTTTTGCTGTAATTATGGGTATTTCAGGCGCCCTGGCCTACCGCCTCGCCCCGCCCCCCGGATTCATGGCTCAAGGCACTCTTACTTCTAATAATCCGCCAGTCAAATTTTCGACCACGGGCACGACAATTCTCAAGCAGGGAGAGCAACTCACCCCGGAGGTTCTCCTAGCAGATAATGTGGTCAAAGCAGTGGCAGATGCAGTTAAGCTGTCGCCCCAGCAAGTTCGACAAAATGCTAGTGTCAAGATTTCTAAGCCGGAACAACCCCTACAAATTGTGGTTGGGTATCGCTCTCTCGATCAGGAGCAAGCAATCCAAACGGCGGATATGTTGATGAAGGGCATGGTTGAAAAAAGCCGCCTGATTAACAGATATCGGTGGCAATCAGTCAATCAGTCGCTCAACCAACGCTTGGCACAAGTCACTCAAGACCTGAAACAAGCTCAGCAAAAACTCGACCAATACGAAAGAGAGCGCGCTCGCCTGTTGCAGCAAATGAAGCTTCAGCAAGACTTTTACAACAAAACTCAGCTTGCAATGGCGGATACGCAAGCGTCGGAAAAAGAAATGGTTAGCAGTTTGGCCGCCGCTACAGTGCCGCAAATTGTGGCGACGCCCACGAGTGATCCGACAGTGCCTCTGATTTTGGGAATTGGCTTGCTGTTGGCAATTTTAGTCAGCCGCGGTTTGATTCCTTCGGTGGCGGATTGGAAGTACAAAGCAGCTTTTCAACGAGAAGAGAGCGAAAGGCTCCAAAGTGCTTTGTACCGACTGATCAAAGAAGGCCGCGGCGAAATAACTCTGGTGCGGTTTGCGATGGAAACGCGGCTATCGCCGGATGTCGCTCAGCGTTTTTTGAACCAACAAGCTGAAGTTTTTAATGCCAATTGCGAAATTAAAGACGACGGCAGCATTTTGTATCACTTCCACATTTAAAGGGCTGGGGGCGATCGCACTTCACAGAAAAATTTAGCCGATCGGGCCCTCACTGCTCGATCGGCTTGTTTTTTTCTTAATAGGACTTATATCCGGTTCGGTCGATCGACTATCCCCCTTTAGGTAGGCGCGGGTTTACGGGATCTATAACTTATACTACTACTACAGCTTTGGGTAAACCCGCCGACGCGAGCTGGCGTGGCCGTGATTTTAGCCGACATGATATTACCCTCAACCCGGTTTCTTAGCTTGTAGGATGCCCCGGAGCTAAAAATTGCTCGATCAACATAGGTGTTGACAGATGTGTTGACTAACGTAGAACACCCGAAGATTGGACAAGTTCGTCCCAGACTGGCTAAGAAATATTTTTTTTGTTCCGCTTGCTTCTTGCTTCAATATAGATATAATCATAAAAAATAAGTAAATATACGGTTGCTTTTTACCGGAGTTAGCGGATTAAGGCGTACTTGATCCATAAATATTTATTAAGGTAGAGCTAAACTCAGTAGAAACGCTGTAGTATAGAGCAATAACCGATTCAGGGAGGTTATGTAGTTTCACATCAGAAACTCGATCGGGCAAAAGCCTGGAATTAAACTCCCCGAATGAAAGCGTACATTTTCATATTGAACTTTTGTAATCACCTAGAGGCTAAATCATGATTTTTGCAATAATTGGTTCTTCTTTCCTAGCTTACTTTTTGCTAATGTCGGTCGCTAATTACGGCGACACTGGAATGTAGATTAGTTAAGGCACTTATGCACCGAGACAGAAGGCAGCAAGCAAAAAAAAGCAGTTTGACAACTTCGATTAAGTCTCAGCTTGGGCCATGTCTGTCGTGTCAGAGTCGTGTCTGATCGGACAAAAAAATGGATGAAGGAGTCGTTAAGTACCGCTGTGACTGGGAAGAAGCAGACCCTGTAGCTGCCCGGAACATAGCAGATTTGATGGACTGGCGCGATCGGCTCCACGCTTGGGGATTAATTGGCGTCTACGAAAATGGCATAGGGTTTGGCAACGTCAGCGTCAGGCTCGGCAATTCTTGCCAATTCGTGATTTCGGGAACCCAGACTGCACACTTGAGAACTCTGGGACCAGAATCATACTGTACTGTTACCGAATTTAACTTAGAACAAAATTTCCTCGGATGCCGGGGCCCCGTACAAGCTTCGTCGGAGTCCCTGACTCACGGGGCCCTGTACCTTCAGAGAGAGGATGTGGGCGGGATAATTCACGTCCATAATCCTAAGCTATGGCAGCAACTGCTGTTTAAGATTCCTACTACTAGAAAAGAAATACCTTACGGCACTCCCCAGATGGCCTTAGAAATGTTTAGACTTTTTGAGGAGGAGAAGTTGGCAGAGCGCCAAATTCTGGCCATGGCCGGTCACGAGGACGGCATTATATGTTTTGGCAGCACCGTGGACGAAGCGGGCCAAGTGCTTTCGGCTGTGATTGGTTACACATGATATCTTGCACTATTCTCAGAAAAAGCTAAGAAACCTGGTTTATTGACAAAAAACCTAGGATTTTACCTGTGTCTATGCCAAAAAACTAAGGTGATGACGTAGATGCCTGATTTGAGTTAGACTGAGCTTTACTCTTGACATCTTGCCGCTGGCTCGATTTAGCCTAATGGGTTCAAAACTTTTGAAGTGCCTCTTGCCTCTGCGGTAAGGGAAAGATATTTTTAAAGAGAAACAAATTATATAACAAAAGCTGAGAGTCATCGTGAATCAAACTAAACTTGTAAGCTCCAAAGAATTGCAATCAGAGGTATCTCGTCTCACCGAAGAGCTGCAAATGCGCGACCAATTGGTGCAGCAGTTGTCTCAAGAACTTTTCAGACTGGTGAAGGGCAATTCTAATTTTGTGCCGGCGCCGGAAGTTTCCGATCGCCACCAAGCTCAAATGCAGGCAATGCGGGAACAACTCCAAGCTGTTGAAGAACAGGTGGGTTTTTATCAGGAACAAATCGCCGAGCGGGATGCTGAGGTTTACCAACTGCGGCAGTCAGTGCAAGAATTGACGGATCGCTCTCGGATGCTGGAACAGGTGGTTCAGGAATTGCCAGGGGTTTACCGCCAGAAGTTTGCCGAGCGCATCGAGCCAATTAAGGAAAAGTTGGATCAATTGCAAAAGGAAAACCGCCAGTTGCACACTGAGTTGCAAAGCGTAACTTACCGTCTCGCTGTGCGGAGCCGCAAGGCTAAGGGCCTGGATCTGCCGAGCGTAGATGAAACGGACGATCGAGGAATTCAAATGCCGAGCTTTGGCAATGTCTAAGGTTTTGATTGTGGCGGGTGGTGAGAAAGATCCGGCCACAAGTCTCAAGGCGGCGATCGCTCAATCTAATCCTTTAAGTGAAGTCAATATCTGTGGGGTTTCTGAACTCTATTCTGGCCCGATCGCTCTGGGTGGGGCGATCGTTTGTCCTTTGACGCTGGATGTGCCAGAAAATCTGGTTTTTCCGGGTCAGGATGTGTATCGATTTTGCCGCAATGTTTCGGCGGCGCGCGATCGAGTGGCTGAGGAGTTGCTTTTTCCCGTCGGCGAGGGCAATTTTTGGCTGCCTGTGGTGTTGACGGCAAAGGGGCCACTGTATGCTGAGGCGATCGGTGCGGAATCTGGCAAGTTGTCTGGCGAGTTGAGTTACTCTCAACCGGTGCATTTGTCGGATGTTTGGCGGCAGCAGTTGTATGAGTTGGCTTACCGCTTGCTGAATCTTTTAAATGCGCCGCCGGCGACTTATTTGATGCAGTTCGGGTTTGTAGGGGAAAGGATTTGTTTCGATCGACTTTGGCCTTTTCCGGCTGCACCTGCGATCGCTTCTGTCGGCGTTCAAGTGCCGGATTTATTTCTTTGTCATTGGTATTGCTTGACAAATAAACCTATTTATGATATAGAAATTAACTGTGCGGTTGCTTGAAGTCTCTTGCAAACTTGAGATTTAAACGCGGGCTCTCATTTTAATCAAGCAACTAAAGCCGGAGTTTCACGGGAGATAATTTGGTCGAAACTGTCGAAAATTTCAAAGAGTTGGTCTAGTTGAGTAATTTCAAAAATTAGCTTGACTGTGGCTGAGAGGTTGCAGATGACGAGGCGGCATCCCCGGTGGCGGGCGGCGTTGAGTCCGCCGACTAAGGCGCAGATCCCGGAACTGTCGATGAAATCTACGGCGGCCATATCTATTACCCAGAGTTTGTGGCGATCAGGCACAATCTCGGCTAGCTGTTGCTGGAGGAGGCTGCCGGCTTGGGAGTCGAGGCAGTTGTGAGGTTGAAGGACGATGGGTTGGTTGAAGTTGGGAAATTCCATAGCAGTTATCCTACGATCGTAAAGTATGAATAAGTGAATTTATTTGCTGACTCTGTTGAGAGACTCAGGGCATTTCAGCGTATGTTTTAGGATGGGCGATCATCGCCATTGTGGGAATCCGTGGGGAGAGCCGTTGTGATAAATTTATTTAGTAGGAAACTGGCTAGCGATCGCGCGGAACGCAACCGCAACAATTGTCTATTCCTCTAGTATGCCTGAAAGGGTAATTTTTAGTTGGACCAGCGATCGCGACAACAGTGTGTTCTTCATCACAGCGAAAGATTGCACTATTGGCTGAATCGAGCCAATATATAAATGTATTGAGCTTTGCAAAAGTTTACGAAGGCAGTATCGAATGTCTTTTGAGTTTTTATCGTTAGAGACTATTCAGCAGTTTGCGCGTGATTACGGCTACTGGGCAGTATTTCTGGGAATTCTGCTGGAAAATCTGGGAGTTCCTCTTCCAGGCGAGACAATTACGATTGCTGGCGGGTTTTTAGCTGGCAGCGGGGAACTGAATTACTGGTTTGTGCTCGGCAGTGCGATCGCTGGTGCTACTTTGGGCGGGAATTTTGGTTATGCGATCGGCAGGTACGGCGGCTGGCCACTGCTGTTGAAGCTGGGACAATTTTTCCGCTTTCGAGAAGAACAACTGTTTGACCTAAAAGAACAGTTTAGCAAAAATGCAGCTAAGGCCGTATTTTTGGGCCGTTTCATCGCATTGCTGCGAATTTTTGCTAGCCCCCTAGCAGGTATTGCAGAAATGCCTTTTTGGAAATTTTCGCTGTTCAATGTTCTGGGTGCTGCAAGCTGGGCATCTGTAATGGTGAGTTTATCCTACTTCTTGGGACAAGTTGTGTCTTTAGAGAAATTGGTAGCTTGGGCTGCTCAATTTGCGGTATTTGCTTTGCTGTTAGCAGTTGCTTGGATTGCAATTCCTATTTGGTTGGAGGCGCGGAGTTTGGACAAGACTAAGTAAGATTAGTGGTTAGACTTTTTGCAAGAGTTCTAGATTTTCTGTTTTTAACCGCAGATACACGCAAATGAACGCAGATATTATCTATTTTTGCAAAAAGTCTAATGATTGGCGATCACCTATTAATAAGTCAGGACTTCTGTCCTCAAAATCATCAAGTTTGTAGCGATAGTTTCTGCCATCAGAATCATCAAGTTTGTAGTGAGTAATTATGTCATGAATAGGGAAAATATTAGTCAACAAAGACTAAAGTCCTTACTACCAAATATTTTTATTGGTAATTAACATAACATCATATAAAAAAGTGGAAGTCTTATCTCCCACAACTGAGGCTTTTGACAGAGCAGATAAATTTGCGGCTTATCGATCGCTATCAATTCTACAAGAATAGGTATTAATCGGTCAACAAGGGATGAATGTGGATTGCTACCGTCGCGATGTGGCCGAACGTTGGGGTTTTTATCCCTACCGTGAGGGGCACTGTCTGGAGTTGGCTAGTATGAATTTTCAGTGTCCAATCTCTGCTGAGTATTAGGATGTTCCTGCATTGAGTTAAATAGTAAGTTTATGGAGCCGACATAGTAAGAGTGTAATGGGTTTCTCTAGCTTGGAACCGCACAACAACAATGTAATAACCAGCTCCCAACTCTTGTTTTTTAATTAGTCCTGGCGTTGAGTTGGAAGCAGATGTATATCCATAGTTTGTTCCAATTACTCCACCTTTTTCTGATGAGTATAAATACATTTCTACTTCGCTAGTTACGCCATCTAAAGATAGACTAATGCTGCTAGGATTGTCTAGTTGAAAACCGTAAAACTTTTCTCGTTTTTTTAAACTAACAATGCCATTTTTGGGAATTGTCTTTTGCTCCAAAAAACCAACATTTTCAACTTGACTTGTATCGTTAACAATTTGAAGTGAGTATTTGGTCTCTCTAGTTTTTAATTTCACAACAACAATGTAGCTACCCTCCTCCAATTGTTTTTTAATCTTTGCTGATTGAGACTTATAAGCAGAGGTATATCCATAATTAGCTTCAATTATTCCTGTGCCATCTTTATCGGAATATAGATACATTTCTACTGTGCTATTCACGTCATCTAAGAACAGGCTTATATTACTGGGATTAGCTATAGTAAAACGGTAACGTATTTCTCGATTATTAGAGCTAAGATTACCAACAAACGGGCAAAAATCCTCCAAAAAACCAAGGTTAACGGTATTGCCATTTTGCTCTGCTTTGCAAGGATTCTGATCGGCAGGAATTTCTACAGGGGAAGGTGGGGGTGATGCTATCGATGAAGTTTCCTTTATAGGGAAAGGATTAAGGGCAGGCGATGGATAAGACTCAGCATTTGATTTAGTAGGAGGAGGTGTTGTTTGTGTTGGAAGTGGAAAACGAAGTGACGAACCTACTATTACCAGTGCTATAATTGCTAATATAACCACACCAAATAAACCAATTACTAATTGCCCCATTTTTTTATCACTACCTTTTTATTTTTTTTATAACGCGTGATTTCATTCAGTAGAATGAGGAGGTGTTGTTTGTGTTGGAAGTGACAAACTGAGTGGTGCAGCTACTATTACCAGTGCTATAATTCCTAATATAACCAGACCAAATAAACCAATTACTAACTTGGTTATATCGTCATCACGATCTTTTGGGATTTTTTGGCTATCGGGTGGATTCAGTCAGTTGAAGTTAATTCCACCATAAACATTCCCATTAATATGAGTTTTCATTTCTTTAATTTCCTCTGCTATCTTCCCAAAGTTCTGGACACTTGGTGGCTGAGACTGAAGTGCATTCGTCAAAGCTTTAACGGCTTCAGCCAGTTTTGCATCTTTACCTACTTCCTTGACTGCTTTAGCGATTTCCGGGTCTTCCGTGGCTTCTTGTAACTCACGAACAGCTTTGCTATAATCTAAGGGCTGCTGTTGAGAGAATTCTATAGCCGTTGCTGTACTTAGTGACTTGCTTTTAAGCAGTGATAGCAACTTATCAGCTTTCTCAACGACTAGCTCACCTAGCTTTTCAGTAGCCTTCTCTGTGGCTGTCTCCGTGGCTTTGACTAATACTAAAGTTGCGATCGCCCCGGCTGTCATTGTTACAGGTTCCATATAAAATTCCTTAGTTTTTTAAACTATAACGACTTAATAGCAGCTTCAACAGTGAGAAAAAGTAATCAAAAAGTAAGATTAGCTCCCTGTTGCGGTACAATCTGTACCAATCCTACCTTAACGCTCCGCTAGTAAGGGACTTTAACACATGACCGTTGACGAAGCCATAACGATCGCAGAAACAGCCCTCAACTACGATCGCCTCAACAAAGTTCAAGAGATAGTGTTTCGTCCATCCTGGGAAGGACGGTCTTATAAAGAAATTGCAGCCAGCACTGAATATGAATATGATTATATCAAATATGCTGGTGCTAAACTATGGAAACTACTTTCAAAAGCACTAGAAGAAAAAGTCAAAAAAGATAATCTCAAGTCTGTCTTAAAGCGATACTTACGGCGAACTCAAGTGAATTTACAGCGAAATCTGACCATCGAAGTCAACCTCAGCGGTGCAAATCTCAGCGGAGCAAACTTAAGTGGAGCTAGATTATTCGCAAACTTAAATGAAGCTGATTATGGTCAAGCTGATTTAGATAAAACAATAAATGCTGATACTGAAACTGAATTATCGGACTCTGAAAACGAAATTAACTGGAATGGTTTTCGCCTTCACTCCGACGCACAAGTGAAAATTGCCGAAATACTCGATCGCACTTCCACCCTCTTCATCCCCAACTCCCAACTCCGACTCGCAACACCCGCAGGGAGACAAAACCAACAAGCTGACTTTCTGATATTCCACCAAAACAAGCTAGGGATACTGAAAATTGACAGTGGATCATCCCATCAAAGCGCAACAGAAGATGAAATGTGCCAGCTTTTCATAGATTCTGGCATCAGTCTTGTCAAACATTACCATGCTACCCGATGCAGCGAACAACCGGATATAGTTGTGCAGGATTTTTTGGAAATATTGAGCCAGGTACAAGCCTGATAAGGTGTTTTTTATTTAAACTGTGATACAAACATTACCTTGGTTTTTGATATTTTCTCCCTTTAATAATTGACTATCCTTCATTTCAGAGTTGATGTAATAAATAGTATAGCTCTTCAATTAATTTAAACGTTAGGCGTAAAATTTTACACTAATTCACGTAAATAATTTTGAACTATAACGTATTGAAAGGCACAATAGCTTATTTCACTTTCATTTAAAATTGTAGCAACGAGTCATCTGTTGTGAATTCCTTTTTCTCTTTCTTCCTCTGTCTGCTCTGCGTCCTCTGCGGTTACTTTCAAAATTATAAATTTAACCGCAGATATACACAGATGAAGGCAGATTGAGATTGTCTGTTATTGCACAAAGCAAAGCTAAGCAATCTTCAGCCCCTGCGATTGCTTCTTACTAATTACCCATTACCCATTATCCATGATCAATTCTCCTTTCCCCTCAATCACTTCCCCGATCGCCCAAGCACCAATTCCCTGAGAGTCAAACCATTTAACAGCCTGTTCTACTTCCCTGGAATCGAGCAACAGCACAAACCCAATCCCCATATTAAAAGTATTGAACATATCTGCTGTGGCAACTTGGCCCGCTTCAGCAATCCATTGGAAAATTGGCAAATTTGGCCAGCTATTGCTGTCAATTCTGACAGATTGATTAACTCCCAAACAGCGGGGCAAATTTTCCGGCAAACCGCCGCCCGTAATGTGAGCCATGCCGTGAATTTCTAGACCGCTCTTAATTGCTTCGAGGACTGGTTTAACATAAATTTTAGTCGGAGTTAGCAGCACTTCTCCTAAAGTTTTGCCACCTAACTTTTCGGGTTGGGAATGCCAGTCAAAACCCCGATCGCCTGCAATTTTTCTCACCAAACTAAAACCGTTGCTGTGCACGCCCGAACTTGCGAGCCCCACAGCCACATCTCCCACCTGCACCCGCGAACCGTCCAACAATTTGCTCTTTTCGACAATTCCCACACAAAACCCCGCCAAATCGTACTCACCCGCTTGGTAAAAACCGGGCATTTCTGCCGTTTCCCCTCCGAGCAAAGCACAGCCCGCTTGCTTGCAACCGTCAGCAATGCCGGCCACCACCGCAGCTAATTGTTCGGGATTTAACTTTCCCGTGGCTAAATAATCGAGAAAAAAGAGGGGTTCGGCCCCGGATGTCAGCACGTCGTTGACGCACATCGCCACCAAGTCGATACCTACCGTGTCGTGCCGATCGAGATTGTGGGCCAATTTCAACTTAGTCCCAACACCGTCAGTACCCGAAACCATCACCGGCTCTTTTAAACCCTCCGGGACGCTGAAAAAACCGCTAAACCCGCCGAATCCGCCCAAAACACCCGATCGGTGCGTGCTCTTAACCATACTCCCGATGCGCGAGACAAAAGCTCTGCCCGCCTCAACATCCACACCTGCTTCTCGATAATCCATAAGTCCGCCAAATCGATTTCTTCTAATTTTTAGTTTATTCCCATAACAGTTGACAAACAGCTTTTTTCACACTAGCCATTCGGCAGCCCACAAAATACACTAAATTTTTGTAAATTTTTGTAAATTTTTCCGTAATGACTGAAACGGCTGTAAGCACTGGAACTAAAGGATTTTATGATAGAGGGTTTTGAGAAAATTTGATGGAGATTTGGTGAAAATCGCGATCGCAGCGATCCCCAACCACAAAAGTTTGTGGTAGTCTGTTGCAGTTCGTGAACAAAACACAAATTGCGGATCGAGTACGAGTTGTCAAGTGTCAGGGAAGTTTCCGCCATTTTTTTTTGCGGAAGCATTAAAGCAAAAACGCACCCGGATACTTTGCTTTGACTCACGGGGGAATGGCGAAGGGCAAGAGAGAAATCCTTGACGCCCGCCGCCAAATGGCCAATCCTCCAATCTCGGTTGGCAATGGCTATTCACAAAAATGGACGTATGAAGGAAAAATTTGTTGGTGGTCTACTCGCTGTCCTGTTAGTTCCTGTGGTAGGAACGGCATCCTCTTGTCACGCACAAGCAACAGGTGCCGACAAGCAAAACTCTCAGGTTTCCGAGCAAGTAATTGCCACCCAACCGTCCCGGCAGTTAAACGCTACTCGGGTCGAAGCGCAAAAAGTCGGACAGTATCAGTATCAAGCAAGAGCTGAAATTGCCCGAGACGCCATCGCCAAAATTCAGCCCCACGACTTAGGCGGGCGACAAGCAGCGACAGTCTACGTGCGAAACATTCCAGTCATCACCTTTCTGAACGCGAATCCGGAAACAAACACGCCTTTGAGAGAAACTGGCAATAGCCAAGCCAGTGCTAGCAGTCCGTCAAAAGTAGCGGGCGCAAAAGAAAATCCCAAAGTCGGAAACATTGCCAGCAACGACCGCATCCAAGAACCCGATCCAGTTTGGCGGGCATCAAGCTTAGCAGCAAGACTCAATCAGCTAGCCCGCAACAACATCGATCCGAACAGCATTACCGTTAAGTGGGAAAAAGGCGATCGCTACATTATCCAGGCAAACGGCGAGGACTTGGTAAACATCAACGCCGAAACCATCCTCCCCGACACCACCAGCGACTTTAGCCGAGACGCCCTGCAAGCAACCAATCGCCTCCGCCGACTTCTGGGCAACGCCGCACCCCTGGAAGAAGTCGCAGGCCAACCCCAACCAGAACCCCCCGTGCTGTCTATGGGCCCAGTTCAAGTGCGCCTCAGCGGCTGGGCTTCCTGGTACGGCCCAGGATTTAACGGCAACCTCAGCGCCAGCGGCGAGCGTTTCAACCAAAATGATTTGACCGCAGCCCACCCAAATTTGCCTTTTGGAACGAGAGTCATGGTGAGAAATCTCGACAACGGCCGTACCGTAGTCGTCCGCATTAATGACCGCGGCCCCTATGTGGGCGATCGGCTCATTGACTTGTCCGCCGGCGCCGCCAGCGTACTGGGAATGATCAGCAGTGGCGTTGCCAGAGTGGAAATCGAAGTGATCGAACCGCCGCAGCAAACAACTGTTGGACGCTGAAGGCTACTCTCAGGCAGAATACAAAAGTTATCCGAAGTGTAGAAGGCAGAAAGTAGAATAAAACTGACATCTTGCACCATTATTTGTGGAAGAGGCCCGAAAGCCTGTTCTTGAGGATGGTGCAAGATGTCAAGTCGAACAAATTCTGACAAATAAACTCTGCATTCTGCCGAATGCCTTCAGGAGATTCTACCGGTGCGCCTGTTTACTACCATTGCAGCACTTCGCTGCTACTTAAATTTACAAAAGTCTGCTGCACCTCATTTGACAGTCGGTTTGGTGCCGACGATGGGAGCTTTGCACGCAGGGCATCTGAGCTTGATCCAGCGGGCAAGGCAAGAAAATGCGATCGCCCTGGTTAGCATTTTTGTCAACCCGCTGCAATTTGGGCCGACAGAAGATTTTCAAGATTATCCTCGGAATTTCGAGCAAGACCGAGTGTTGTGCGAACAAGCTGGGGTTGATGCCATATTTGCTCCCTCAGCAACTGAAATGTTCGGCAACCAAGCGGTCGAGCGCACAGAAACAGAGCAAACCGCCCAAAAACAGATAGAGATTCACCTTTCATCCTTAACTCAAGTAGTGCCGCCACCAGCGATGACATCGGTTTTGTGCGGCAAAGCAAGGCCCGGTCATTTTCAGGGAGTCGCGGCAATTGTTACTAAACTTTTGAGTTTGGTGCAGCCGACAAAAGCTTATTTCGGTCAAAAAGACGCCCAGCAGCTAGCAATTATTCGGAAGCTGGTCTTGGATTTTAACTTGCCTGTAGAGATTGTCGCTTGTCCGATCGTCCGCGAAGAGTCGGGACTGGCAATGAGTTCTCGCAATCAGTATTTAACAGCAGAGCAAAAACAGCAAGCCTCCGTACTCTACCGCGCGCTGCAACAAGCCTCGGAAACTTTTTCTTCAGGCGACCGCACCGCAGCAGCCACACTCGCAGCAGCCCGCGCAGCAGTCGCAGAAGAACCCGCAGTAAAGCTCGAATACGCCGAACTCGTCGATCCCGACACTTTGACGCCCTTGCAGGTTGTGGAAACAGCGGGACTTTTAGCCGTGGCAGCCAGAGTCGGCTCTACTCGCTTGATTGACAATATAATTCTCAGGAACCGCCGACCAATTGTGGCGATCGACGGCCCGGCGGGGGCCGGCAAATCTACCGTAACTCGCCTTGCAGCAACAGCTTTGAACTTGTTTTATCTGGATACCGGCGCGATGTATCGGGCGCTGACTTGGCTGGCATTGAAAACAGACACGCCGATTTCCGACGAATGCGCGATCGCCGAATTAATCAGTTCCAGTTATTTGGAATACAACCTCGATCCCGCATCAAAGATGTTGAAGATTAACGGCGAAGACGTAACCGAGGCAATTCGCAGTTTGGAAGTGACATCCCGCGTCTCGGAAATGGCGGCGATTCCCGCGGTGCGACAGTTTCTGCTGGAGGAACAGCGGCGCTGCGGCACAAAAGGCGGAATTATAGCAGAAGGTCGTGATATCGGCACTAACGTGTTTCCCGATGCGGAACTGAAGATTTTTTTGACGGCTTCGGTACAAGAGCGATCGCGCAGGCGGCTGTTAGAGCTTAAAGATACCGATCGGGCTAATATTAGCTTGACCCAATTGGAACAAGACATCGCCCTGCGGGACGAAAAGGACAGCACCCGCGAGGTTGCACCTTTGCGTAAAGCGGCCGATGCTGTGGAAATTCAAACAGACAATCTGACTGTTGCTGAAGTTATCGATCGGATTGTCGGCTTGTACAACGAGAGAATCGGCCATAAAAGTTAATTTTACGACGCTGGGGGCGCGCGATCGCCCTCATATCAAATCCGGTTAACCTCACATCTTGCACTATTATCAAGAACAGGCAAGATGCCTGTTCCACAAAGAGTAGATTTTCTTGTGGAACAGGCATCTTGCATGTTCCTAAACAGCTTATTGACAATAGGGCAACATCTCAGGTTAACCTCACATCTTGCACTATTATCAAGAACAGGCAAGATGCCTGTTCCACAAAGAGTGAATTTTCTTGTGGAACAGGCATCTTGCCTGTTCCTAAACAGCTTATTGACAATACTGCAACATCTCAGGTTAAACCAACTTGCAGTGTCGGTAGAGACGCGGGCCGATGCTGGCTGAGTCCCTAAGAATATCGTGCCATTAATCCGAGAGCACCGTCCCCCTGACTGGGGAAAAAGTTCAACCATCCCGCGTTTTCATGGGTTAGGGGATTTCTGGCGCACAAATCTTAAATTTTTTTATCCGGACGGACTTCCCCACGATCGGTTATTTCCAGTAGCATTTTTACGGACTGTCCAATTTAAGATTATCCTCTTAAGTGGATTAACTTGATATCAACATAAAATCTCAAATTAACTGTACAACGTGTGAAGGAGAGAATGACGTGAAAAAATTGAAACTGCTGTGGAGGCGGCGAAAAACTTTAATCGTTGCTTTTATGGCAGCAACAGGAAGTTTTTTGCTGGGTGTGACATGGCCGATTAACTTGCGGGCCAGTCAGCCATTGCAACCGATTCAGGCGCAAGTCTTGGCCGTATCCCAGTCCCAAGAACAACCGCCGATGTCCAATATTAATAAGTTCTCCGAGGCGATCGCCAATCGAGTAGAATTTTCCCAACAGTCTCTAGCCCAAGTGCAGGCAATCCGATTTCAATCAGCCGTACCGGATCAGTTTCAAGGTACAACCATTCGTCACGCGAAACTCAACTCCCAGCACAAGGCGATCGCCCTGACATTTGACGACGGCCCCTGGCCGAAAACAACTACACAAATCTTAGATATTCTCAAGGAAAATAATATTAAGGCTACATTCTTCTGGGTAGGAAAATACCTGAAAAATTCTCCCGAAATTGGCCAACAGGTCGCAGCAGCCGGTCACGCGATCGGCAATCACACTTGGAACCATGAATACCTTCAGTATAACGAAGACGGTGCCGCTCGCGAGATCGATCGCACTTCATCCTTAATTGAGGACTTGACCGGCATCCAAACATCGATGTTCCGCCCGCCAGGAGGCATTTTAAACAATGGATTGACAGCTTACGCTCAAAAGAAAAATTATGCAGTTGTGATGTGGTCTGCTGATTCTTTTGATTGGCGCACCCTTACGGAATCTTTGATAGACAACGTGATGAGGCAGGCAAATTCTGGCGGCATTGTGCTGATGCACGACGGCGGCGGCAATCGAGCCAGAACTGTAAAAGCTTTACCTGATATTATTGCTCGATTGAGAAATGAAGGGTACAGTTTCGTAACAGTTCCCGAGTTATTGCAGATGCAAGAACAAGACTTACAACAACAGGAAACAGCACAAAAATAAAAATTTGGAAAAGTGGGACTTTACACCCCGCATTCCGCAGATATTTAAGCAGAGGTAAAGCAAGATAGATTCGGCAACAATAAACTCCCAAACGATTGCCGTG
>NZ_JAUBSA010000054.1:0-44323 GCF_036702115.1 Microcoleus sp. LAD1_D5
ATAAGTTAATAGTTGGGATTCAATCCAGTCAAGCAAAACTTTCCATTATATCATAAAATTATTTTGCAAGAGGTCTACTCTATCAATTGAGCTTTGAAGAAAACCCCATCTAAGTGTTTTATTTTTCTTGATGCAAACCTAAGAATGATTAAGGTCGGGTATATGGCTCTACAAATTTTCGACATACTATTAGCGCAGCCAACAGTAGCAGATCAAGCTGCCGGATTGATTGCGACTTTGGGATCGTTTGCTATCTCAGCACTGCTGATCTGGGTAGGTTACAACCTAATGAAGTCAGGAAACCGTAACGAGAAGACTGGTGTTGAGCTTATGGGTTTAAAAATCAACCTGGAGAGTGCGGCAGGAGGGTGTTGTATGTTGTTTGCGGCGCTGATACTGATGAAATTTTACGATCGTTTTTATCCTAAGTGACTGAAGCAGGAGCGCCGATTTATCAAGCGGCTGCTCAACCAATAAATGGGATATGGTTCTTTTTTATACTGCCAGGATACCCATTAAAAAAGTTAAAGCAGCGCTCGTGGTTTGCAAAGGACAATTATGACGAAAAAGATGTTGGTCACTATACCCAGGTTGTTTGGAGGGACACGACAGAAGTTGTTTGCTATTCTTGTCGGAATTGCTGGTGCAAGGTGGCTTACAAATGAAGTAGATAAGAGCCTTTTTAAGGCGGCTGCTATTGAGGCGGCTAAAAAACCAGCAGATATCCATGCTTCACAAAGGATATCAAACACTACATCACCGGAGAAGGCTTTCAAGATAGCACAAGGAATAACCGACTCAACTGCGAGATGCGATCGCTTTGGGGCTAACCCCATAGTCGTATAAAAAAAGAGCGCTCTCTTCCTAGCAACAAGCGATCGCCCCAAAATTTCCTCCTTCACAACAGTAAGCTGTAGCCAAGACGAGCGATCGCCACCGCTTACTCTGAATAAACCTTGAAATTGCGGATCAGTAATTCTTTTCATCCGCCATTCAGCGAAGCATTTGCCAGCCTGTAGTCCAGGACGACACCTACCCAAAAGTTCAGGTTGTTTCCCCCCTTTAGGGCTAGCTAATGCCAGAGCTTTTTTATAGGCTGAAAACTCAACTATGAGTTAGACCCTTTCTTGGGTTGAACCCCGTACAGTAGTTTTATAGAACCCAAATTCAACGAGGTTGGTATGGCAAACGATGTATCTACTGCATACGATTCTGCTTGGGATGACGAAAGTTTTTTCAAAAAGGTAGAAAGCTTGACTGAAGAAAAATATCCCGATTTTTCTAAAACATTAAATATGGCTTTTATTGGAAAAGTTAGCTCCGGTAAAAGTTCATTAATTAATGCTTTTTTAAAGAGAGATCGGGCAGATATTCTCGCAGCAGTCGGTGGGAAGTCAGGAGTTACGACTAAGCTAAAAAAATTCCACTTGGACGATCGTGTCAGACTTATAGATTCACCCGGTCTTGATGATGTTCGTTCTGAAAATAGCCAAGTTACAAAAGAATTTCTAGAAAACATTGATGTAGGAGTATTAGTTGTTACTGGCTCTTCAGATGGAACCCAAAAAAAATACATTGACGATCTTCGCCCAAGCTGTAGTCGTATATTTGTAGTTCTGAACAAGATCGATCAGTGGGATAGGAATACTCCCTCTACTTTAGAAGGTATCAAAGAGCAATGGAAGACGGCTCTTCATATTGACAAAATTTATCCAGTCTGTGCGTTTGGTTACGATCCCGAAACTAAATCTGATGAGCCACTAGATGTACGAGGTGTGGATGAACTTAGAATAGACATAGAGAGTTTTTTGCAGGGACAGGGAAAGAATATTTTACTTGCCCGACATATGACTGAGAAGCAATCCTATGCAATCAAGATAATAGCAAGTGCCTTAGTCGCTGTTTCAAGTCAAGTTTTTCTCCCAGGCAGTGCAGCTTTTATTCTAGCAACCCAGGTTTCTGCAATTGCTTCGCTTTACTATCTTTACAATGGCAAAGCACTTGCTCCTAAAGCTGCTATTTCGTTGCTACCTTCTTTTGCAAGTGAGGCAATTTATTCTAATGTTTTTCTGTTCGTACAGTCATTCATACCTCCCACAGGAGTGATCGATATCCCCGCCGCTATTGCTGCTATAACTACTACAGTTTCAATGCTAGCTACTGTGAATCATTTCTTGGCAACAGGAGCTCAACTTGAAGAAAAGCAGCGTCTTCAAGAGGCATTCAGAACATACAAAAAACAAGCGACTCAAGAAGTTTTCTTCAAAATCGAGCTTGAAAAGTTAAAGAATCCTGACTATATACGAGAGACAGTTAAAAGATTCATCATAGGTCAGGCAATCGCTTAAATTAGAGTGTAATTAACCTGGCTTGCCAGAGGTACTTCATGAGTAGTATCTAGGACTTACGCACCCAGACCAAACAGGAACGAGACCATGAGGTTTTCAGGCATCTCTCTCGGCCAGGAGTAGGTCTCAAACCCTTGAAACTTCGTTTTGGTGAGTAAGTCCTAGCATCTTATAAGTAGGTAGGCAAGATTAAACCGAATAATGTAACACTATGTAAACAGGTTTAAGTTAGCCAGTAGAGAGCATTTGGAGACTTGGCCCTCGTTTACATAGAGGCGTTTTTTGGCGCCGACTTACTTAGTTTACTTGCCGATCAGTTTAACAATAACGCCAATGCAATGCGATCGCCAAGGTACAACAGAAGCCTCGTATAAACAAAGGGCGATCGCCCTCCAAGACGCGATCGCGCGGAGTTAAGAAAGCGGCCGATATTATCGAACACGTTGTATTGACTCGAAAGCCGGTCTTCGCTGAGAAATAGCTGCAGACTGTGGTATGATTTTGTGCTTTAACTGAAACCACAACCCCTAGACAAACCATAACTAAAGCAGTAGCCCGAATTTTCAACTGTTTGAGTATCATACTTAAGCAGTCGATATTCAGTCATTTTAGAGAAGTTTAAAATTGAGACAGTGTTGCTTGTGGGCGATTGCAAGGAAAAAGGCAGCCGTCGATGCGATCGCGGAATTGCCAGCAATGGTTTCAGCAATTAATAACCTCCAGTGAAACCTTGGCGGTTGCTATAATTCCAAATAATCAAATCAGGATTAAGCGTGTCAGCAGCAAACTCTCAACAACAAACGCCTCTATTAGATGCCTTGCGCGATCGCACAAATCATCCGCACGCCCCATTCTACGCCCCCGGACATAAACGCGGACAAGGAATCTCAGGGCCGCTAGTTGACTTATTCGGTGCGGCAGTATTTCGATCGGATTTGCCGGAATTGCCGGAGTTAGACAATCTCTTTAACCCAGAAAGTGCAATTGCCGAAGCTCAATACTTGGCCGCAGCAGCATTTGGAGCCCAATCAACTCGGTTTTTGGCTAACGGTTCGACTGGCGGAATTATCGCCGCTATCTTAGCAACTTGCGGCCCAGGAGATAAAATTATCTTGCCTCGAAATATCCACTCATCGGCGATTTCTGGTTTAATTTTATCCGGTGCAATTCCAATTTTTGTCAATCCAGAGTACAACCCGGATTGGGATATTGCCAACAGCATCACCCCAGAAGCCACAGCCGCAGCATTAGAACAACATCCCGACGCGAAAGCAGTAATGATAGTTTACCCAACCTATCACGGCGTCTGCGGGGATTTGCGGGCGATCGCCCAAATTACCCATCAATACAACATACCGTTATTAGTAGACGAAGCCCACGGCGCGCACTTTAACTTTCATCCAAACTTGCCAGAACCGGCACTATCAGCCGGCGCAGATTTAACAGTACAATCAATCCACAAAACCCTCGGTGCAATGACACAAGCATCGATGCTGCACGTAAAGGGCGATCGCATAGATATCCAAAAATTAAATAGAGCATTGCAGCTAGTACAATCTACCAGTCCGAGTTATATACTATTAGCATCCCTAGACGCAGCCCGCCAACAAATAGCACTCCACGGCAAAGAATTAATGGCGCAAACTTTACAGCTAGCAGAAAAAGCGCGCTCGCACATCAGTCAAATTCCCGGCTTATCAGTTTTAGAACCGTTAAATACACCGGGTTTTGCAGCATTAGACCGCACCAGGCTAACAGTAAAAGTATCAGATTTAGGAATCACAGGATTTGCCGCCGATGAAATTCTGCACTCGGAACTCGCAGTCACCGCAGAACTTCCCATGCCTCAACATCTAACATTTATTATCAGCTTGGGAAATACAGAATCAGATATTGACAATCTAGTTAAAGCTTTTACTCTTTTAAAAGTCACATCTGACAGGATTGTCAATAAGTCTTTGATGGGCGGGCAAGATGCCCACCCCACAATCAAATTCACTCTTTGTGGAACAGGCATCTTGCCTGTTCTTGAAAATCGTGCAACATCTCACTTAGATGGAAGAAGTCAGAAAGAAGACGAGATTCTCTCCTTCCCCCGATTTTCCCCTCCCCCACTCTCCCCCCGCGAGGCCTTCTTTTTCCCAGCGGAAACACTACCTGCAGGCAAAGCAGTCGATCGCCTGTGCGCCGAACTCATCTGTCCCTATCCCCCAGGAATACCAGTCCTGATGCCCGGTGAAATCATTACCCCAGCAGCCGTTGACTACCTGCAACAAATCCTGGCCGCCGGCGGAAAAATCACAGGTTGCAGCGATCCCGGCCTCCAAACTCTCAAGGTTGTGCGACAGTAAATATTAAGGCTTGGGGGAAATAGGGAGAATTTCTACATTCTTCCGCGAGTTCCAACTGCCGTATTGCTTCAATCAAAAATCAAAAATCAAAAATATAACTATGCTTTGGCCCTACGTCACTCCAGGCATCCCGGATGACTTATTTGAACGTTTACCGGGCATTCCCATGAGTAAGCGAGAAGTCCGGCTGCTGTTAATCTCCCACCTGCGGCTGCAAGCAGACTCAGTGGTGTGGGACATCGGTGCAGGTACTGGTACGATCGCCGTAGAAACAGGTTTGCTGTGTCCCAAAGGTCGGATTATTGCCGTCGAAAGGGACGAAGAAGTAGCAAGCTTGATTCGCAGAAATTGCGATCGATTCGATCTCAACAACGTAGAAGTCATAGAAGGCAGTGCCCCGGAATGCCTGGAAAACCTGCCCCAACCCCCCCACCGAGTCTGCATCGAAGGAGGTCGCCCCATTAAAGCCATTCTCCAAGAAGTCTGGCGCTACTTGCAACCCCACGGTAGAGTGGTCGCCACAGCCTCGAATTTAGAGAATCTTTACGCCCTTTCCGAAGGGTTCGCCGAATTGCAAGTCCGCAACATTGAAGTAGTCCAGTCCGCCGTCAACCGCTTGGAGACTCGCGGCCTGAGTCAAACCTTTGCCGCCGTCAATCCCATATTTATTCTCAGCGGCGAAAAGCTGGATTAGAAGTTAGTTGACAGTTGACAGTTGACAGTTGACAGTTGTTATTGGTTATTTGTTACCCATCCCCTTCCAGGGTCTGCCTCCAATGCCCCATGTCCCATGCTTTTAGGCCCTATGCCCATTCCTAAATGTAATTCTTAACCTTTTTTACGTTCAATTAACCTTCATACTTAGAATAAGGGCGACCATAGCTGGATTGACCCCCTGAGTTGAGATTTTGGATCATCGCCAGTTGGGTATTGGGCTTGGCTGTGCAAGGGAGAAAACCGTACCCTAACAATCCTTACATCCTTGCATCCTTGCATCCTTGCGTCGAATGACACCGCCCAAAAACGGATACAAGCCGCCGACAATCGTCGTGAACAACCCAAAATTTTAGACCCTAGTTCAATCTCCCAGATTCATCTGTGGAGTAAATCTAGAATCTCAAATCTCACATCTAAAATCTAAAATCGAATTACCCACCGCCGTCTGCAAGAGAAATTCATTTTATGCCTTGGTCTCGTATCCTGAGTGGAATAGTTGCGATCGCCCTTGCTTTGGGAATGATTATTTTGGGCGGATGGTACTTCACCGTCGGCTTCGGGATCATCGTTTACCTAGGTCAATTGGAATATTTTCAATTAGCCAGGGCTAAAGGCATTGCACCCGCTGCCAAAACTACCTTAGTTGTCAGTCAAGTTCTGCTAATTACGGCGGCCCTTGCACCGCAACTCGTAGATGCGATGTTTCCCCTCGCTGGAACCTTCATCTGTTTTTACCTACTGTTCCAACCTAAATTATCGACGATCGCCGATATTGCCGCTTCAGTTTTAGGATTGTTCTACGGCGGTTATTTGCCCAGCTATTGGGTACGGCTGCGAGTCGGCCTCGATCCAGGCAATCTTGCTACAACCCAACTTTCGCAAGCAGTAGCAAGCAATTTGCCGGTTAACATTTACCCGTCCCCGTCTTGGACAAATTCCAGCCACATATCTTTAGGATTGACTTCGCTGCTGCTGGCTTTCTTCTGCATCTGGGCCGCTGACATTGGGGCTTATTTTGTCGGCAAATTCTTCGGCCGCACTAGCCTGTCCCACATCAGTCCCAAAAAAACCGTTGAAGGTGCCGTATTTGGAGTTTGTGGCAGCATCGCCGTGGCCGTCGCTGGGTCTTGGTATTTACACTGGCCGGAGTGGCCGTATACTGGGGCTGCTTTTGGTCTGTTGATTGGGGTTGCTAGCCTGTTGGGAGATTTAACTGAGTCGATGATGAAGCGAGACGCCGGCGTTAAGGATTCGGGACAGTTGATCCCCGGTCACGGCGGCATTCTCGATCGCACCGACAGTTATGTTTTTACCGCACCGTTAGTCTACTATTTTGTCACTTTACTGTTGCCCGCGATCGACTCTTTTTTAATTAATCGGTAATTGGGAATTGGGAATTGGGCATGGGGAATTGGGCATGGGGAATTGGGCATGGGGCATGGGCTATGTATTCCCAGGATCTGCCGAGGAATCAGGTTAAAGTCAACTGTCAACTGTCAACTAACTAAGGTAAAACTCTAATTCCCCCCCGACAAACAATCTCCCCCGGACTCAAAATCAACTCTTCTATCTCAACTTCCGGCCCAAAATCAATTTTAAAACCATTGAAATCACTGCTCTTTAATTCTCCATCCATTTCAATTTTTGGTGCTTCAAACATCAATTCGCGACTGCTGGCTATCCGCAAACCAGTCCGCAATACAAAAGGAATTTGCCTACCGCCAGCGCGCAAAATTGCAGCCGAAAGCATCAACAAACCCGCCTCAATTGCAATCTGCGAATTTTGCAACTTCAGCGACTGTTCCCTATCTGTCAGTGGCAGCATGGGCAGCAAAAATTCGCTCAAAGCTAAGCCAAGCAAAGGCGCTTTCAGGGACGCATTCAAATCCGCTTGGCTGAGCCTCAAAACGCCTGTCACGGGAACGGATTCCAGGAGGCGCAGGGGTTGGCCTTTGAGAGCTTGACCGAGGTTGATGCGAATGCCACAGCCCTCTATGGCAACTTCAGTTAGGTGTAGTCCTTTATACACAGCACCGCGAGCAGCAGCCGTGACTTTGGGGATCGCACCGCTGAAGATTTGTCGATCGCTCCCCTCAATTTTCACCTTCAACTCGTCCACCTGCTGAACTTGCGATCGCAGCCACAACTGCACCGCCGGAGACAGCACCGCGCTCGCGATCCGGCTGCCTTGACTCGGCGAAGGTTTCTCCCGCTGCTCGCCGAGATTAACAGTCCCACCAGAGCCAGCAGCGCTATCTAAATTGTCAAATTGAAGAGAGTTTCGATCGACAGTCATACACACTTTCAGAATATAAACCTTAATATTCAAGCACAGAAATTTAACTAGAACTTGCACATCTGGCCTCAAAAACCCGATTTCTGCACAGATATACCGCTGTCAACCTGTGATTTGCCGTAGAAACCGGGTTGATGAACTCAAGTCCGATTAATGAAAGAAGCAAGCAGACATCTCGAATCAGCAATGCCAGAAGCAGAAAAATTCTCATCCTTTTCCCCTCGGGATCTCTCCTTAGTTCACGAGTTGTGCGATCCCGATGAAAAATTCGCGATCGAGCGTATAAATTTAACCAGCAGTACGGGATTTATGGTAGTGTTGGTTTAGGGTCAGGTCAAACCCACACCTCTCAAAGCAGCCGCACAGCAACGGTGCAAGCCTGTGCCTACCGCGAGTCTTTTCCTCGTAGTTTTTGCACAACATTCAGGGTCATGCCATCAGGACAATCTGCACTTTTACCGGGCGTGCTGTAATGATTGGTCAGCATTATAATTTATTCCCAACCAGGAATTGAGCCTTAGTAGTAAGGTTAAGCAATTAACCGTGTCGTGTTTCCTCCCCCACCGCTCGCGAGTTGGGGGTTTCCACCCTCCCGTCATGTCTGATGAAAGGCTGCAAAAAATCCTCGCCCAGTGGGGCATTGCCTCTCGCCGTCTTGCAGAACAGATGATTGTAGCTGGACGAGTCCGAGTTAATGGCAATATTGTTCATTTAGGACAAAAAGCGAATCCGGAGCGCGATCTCATCCAAGTCGATGGAGTCCCGGTGAAACCAACGGATCGACCGGCAGAGATCTATATGTTGCTCAACAAACCGGCAGGGGTAGTTTCTACTTGCAGCGATCCCAGAGCCCGATCGACAGTTCTCGACCTGCTGCCGCCCAAATTGCGATCGGGTCAAGGCATCCACCCCGTAGGACGCTTAGATGCAGATTCCACCGGCGCCCTCTTGCTCACCAATGATGGTAAGCTAACATTTTCTTTGACCCATCCACGTCACTCGATCGCCAAAACTTATCAGGTTTGGGTACTTGGCGATCCCCCGGAACCCATACTACAAACGTGGCGTCAGGGCATTGTCTTGTCAGGCAGAAAGACCTTGCCCGCAAAAGTTAGAGTTCTCGATCGCGCGCGAGACCAAACTCTGTTAGAAATCATTCTATCAGAAGGCAGAAACCGACAGATTCGGCGAACAGCCGAACAGTTGGGATATCCCGTGGTGCGCCTGCACCGCACAGCCATCGGCCCGATTCAATTGCAGCGGCCCGGTGCGCCAATATTGCCACCAGGCTGCTGCCGACCCCTAGAAGATGCGGAAATTATTTATTTATGGAATCTAGTCAACCTAACATCAATAAGCGTGCCAGTAAATTCCCCGGAGCACAGCATATGACAAAGAATTTATTGTTTTTATTCTTCAAAACCACTAAGCAGAAACTGCACTCCCAAGAGCCAGAAACAGCTCAGAAGAAGCTAGCGGAAATTGGAACTCAACTCCGTCAGTACCGCGAACAGCAGTCGATTTGTTTGGACAAAGTAGCCGTGGTAACAATGATTCGGCGGAATCTGCTCCAAGCCATCGAGGACGGTCAACTAGACCAACTTCCCGAACCCGTCTACACTCAGGGTTTGATCAAGCGCTACGCTGAAGCAATGGGTTTGGACTCAACTCAGTTTGCTGAATTTTTCCCGATCGAACCGTCCCCCCGATCGAGAACCAAGCTATCCTGGCAAGATGGGCCTCAGTTGCGGCCGATGCACCTGTACCTCTTTTACACATTTCTAATTATCTGTTCTGTCAATGTCTTATCTCAGTTGATGAGCGGTTCTGTTACCGCAAAAAACGGTGCGGGAGCCGAAGAACTAGCCCTTGGGCAGAAAGAACAAGCCCGTTTAGCTGCTGAGGCATCGAGATCCTCAAAAAATCAGAAACCGGATAGTTACACCGCTGTGGAAGCAGCAAGAACCGGTCAAAATTTAAATCAATCTGGCAATAAACCAGTGATGGTTAGCGTCACTTTTAAAGCAGAATCCTGGATGCAGGTTGAAGTTGATGGCAAAACAGAGTTTGAGGGAATTTTGCCGACCGGGACTGTTCGCACGTGGGAAGCTCAAAAGCAATTGGTAGTGGTAGCAGGTAACGCCGGCGGGGTAATGATTGCTGTTAATAACGGACAAGCCGAACAACTCGGAGATCCTGGAGTCGCCAAAGAAGTTGTTTTTAAAGCAAACGAACTCAAGCCTTCAGCACCGCCCAAGAATGAAGGTTGAGTATTAATTGGTAATTGTTAATGGGTAATCGGGAATAGCGGGCAGTCCACAGCTTTTAATTAGAATGTCCGTCTTGATTCACTCATTACCAATTACCAATTACCAATTAACAATTACCCCTTAGATAAATTCCGGTTGCATCGGAATAGTCAAATCCCGTCAACAGTCAACAATCACGGATGAATGGTGCAACCGGAATTGATCTAATTCATCTGCGTTAATCTGTGTTAATCTGCCCTCATCTGCGGTAAAGAAAGATAATTTATCGGGCCGCCGATGACAAGGGATTGACGCTGATTCACGCAGATCAAGAGTAGAGAGATAGGAATAATTCCGATGCTAACAGATTTGATATTACCCATTAACAACTACCAATTACCCCTTACCGACGATCAATGTTTATTAGGAGCGCGGCCGGAGATGTAAGTCATGCTTTTGAGCTGATCGCGCACTTCCCAATTCACAGCTTCGGGCCGATACCGCCAGCCCCAATTTCCCTGTGGTTTCCCCGGAAAATTCATCCGCGCGTCTGTACCCAAACCCAACAAATCTTGAAACGGCACAATTGCCATATTAGCAATAGAAATCCAACCCATGCGGATTAAAGACCAGTGAATTCCTTGGGGATCGATGCAGCCAAAATAACGCAAAACCTCATCTCTTTCGTAGTTTTGCAGTTGATTGAACCAGCCGACAGTCGTGTCGTTGTCGTGGGTGCCGGTGTAGACTACGGAGTTGCGATCGTAATTGAAAGGCAAAAAAGGATCGCCCGGACCAGCGCCAAAAGCAAACTGCAAAATCTTCATTCCTGGAAACTCGTATCGATCGCGCAAAGCTTCCACTTCTGGAGTAATTACCCCTAAATCCTCAGCGATAATCGGCAAGTTGCCAAACTTCTCGTTAATTAGATCCAACAAAGCTGTTCCCGGCGCTTTAATCCACTCTCCCTCGATCGCAGTTTCTTGCCCGCGCTTCACCGCCCAGTAAGCGTCAAATCCTCGAAAGTGGTCGATCCGAGTCACATCTACATAAGAGAAAATCGCTTCAAAACGCTGCACCCACCACTCGAAATTAGTTGCTTGCAACTTCTCCCAATTGTATACCGGGTTCCCCCACAATTGACCTGTATTGCTGAAGTAATCAGGGGGAACTCCCGCCATTAAAGCTGGTTCTCCGCTGGCTTCATCCAAGCAGAATAAGTTGGGATTCGACCACACATCCGCGCTGTCGTGAGCTACATAAATCGGAATGTCACCAATAATTTGAATGTTGCGTTGGTTGGCATAGCGTTTCAACTCCGTCCACTGGCGAAAAAACTCAAACTGGACGTATTTGTAGTAATAAATCTCAGCATTTAGCTGCTGGCGCCACTTTTCTACCGATTCTGGTTCTCGACGGGCAATTTCTGGTTCCCAATTGTTCCAGCTAACACCGCCAAAGTTGTCTTTTAGTGCCATAAAGAAGGCATAATCTTCCAGCCAACTCTCTTTGCTTTCGCAAAAAGCTGAGAAATCTCTTTGCTGAACCGGCGATGCTTTGGCTTTGAAGTTTTCGCAAGCTTTTTTGAGCAAAGACACTTTCAGGGCGATCGCCCCCTCGAAGTCTACATAATCCAACGGAAATTCTGGCAAATTAGCGAAGTCTTCATCTGCGAGCAATTGATCGTTCCGCAGCAGTTCTGGGTTGATCAGCAGCGGATTTCCCGCCATTGCTGAATAGCACGAATAAGGAGAATTGCCGTATCCTGTCGGGCCCAGCGGCAATATCTGCCAGTATTGCTGGTCACTCTCTACTAAAAAGTCAATAAACCGATATGCTTCCATTCCCAAGTCCCCAATGCCAAATCGACTGGGAAAGGATGTGGGGTGAAGTAATATGCCGCTCGATCGGGGAAAAAGCATAATCTATCTAAAGATATAGGAATTTAACATTGACAATTTGACCGATATTCCCTACAAGTTAAACTTCGCAGTTTTGAGGGTAATTGTCAGGGCAAATACTTTTGTGATTGTCTCATATTTTCTGCCAGAACGTGCTTGCAAAATATTTTTATGGCACTCTACTCACAACTCTTTAGTAGAGTCCAAAACATCAAAATCCGGAGTTACACGATCGCCCTGCTTTCACAGCTAGGTTTTTTTACCCAGGCTCGTTTGCTGGAACAAAGTATTTTGGTTGAGCGCACCCGGTTTTTGCTTAATTTTTCAATTTAACTTTTCTTTTGTTTTCGCCCCATCTCTCTGCAGTCGTAAATTGCCCACCAAAAATCAGCCATCACTTAAGCAGAGCCAATGCACAAATCAGCCGGCTGTTTTGTATCTCAAAAAACAGCCGGCTGCGAAATTACCTCAAAAGAGGCTGAGTTTAAGCTTGCTTGTTCAACAATTTCTGCACTTGTTTGAGAGCTATAGCGCCGACGTTGTAAGCAGCCCAGCCGCCCGCCAACAATACGGGCATCAATACTATTAGTATGCGGAAGTCAAAATCCATGAGTTCTCCTCCTAAAGTTTTTTAACAAATTCTCATAATCTATTTGTATCTCATTTTGTCGCTGTTCTCCTGACTCTTTAACCAAATATTGTCACCGAGAAAGTTCCTCAGCCGCAGGCAGCCGGATACGCAGGAGGACATCGCTCCGCAGGAATTGAGATCGAAACTCACTCCTGGGCGGGCGATCGACATTCGCTGCACAAATTATCCCACAATCTGTTTCGCAATCCCTTCCACAACCTGAGTTAGAGGGTCGTTAGGGAAGTGCAGCGCAAACACTCCCTTGCTGGCGAGCAGCATCATCTTGTCGCTGTGTGGCAGTACCCCTGCCACTGGGATCTTGTAAATACTCTCTACTTGCTGCTTCAAATCGTCGAAATCCAGGGATTCTGGGGCTTTGTTGATCGTCATTAAAATCTTAGGAACTTCTAATTTGCGGGCCACATCTACCGTGACAGCCGTTCCCTGAAAATCTTGCTGATCCGGACGCAGAATCAGCAGCAGGATGTCGGAAATGGTGATGCTGAGGAGGGTTTCTTCGTTGAGCCCCGGGTGCGTGTCGATAAATAGGTAGTCTAAGTTCAAAACCTCGATCAGTTCTTGAAAGCCGTCGGTAAGCAGTCCCACATCATAGCCTTCCCGCAAAACTCGCGCTATCTCCCCTGCTTTAATGCTCGAAGGAATCAGGTAGAGGTTGCCGTTACTGGCTAATTTTGGCAGCAGGGAACTCACATTGTAGGCCGTATCCGCGATCGGACACCGGCCCCACAGGTAATCGTTCAGGCAGTGATCCATGTTGCTCTCGCTGAAACCGAACAGCACGTGAATCCCTGGTGATTGAATGTCTGTGTCCACAATGGCGACCCGATTTCCGCCGCGAGCGATAATAGATGCCAGGTTTGCTGTGGTGTTCGATTTGCCAGTTCCGCCCCGGTAAGAGTGGACAGAGATGATTTTGGACATGATCTGCGTATTAGGGTAAGAAACGGCGAGAACCCATTATGATGCAATTCTCGATGATGCAGTCGAGTTGTCTGTCATTCTTCCTTGTCGCCCAAATTCTCCTTATCTGTTAAAATATCAATTTTTTCATCTTTTATGCTCTTTTGTGCGCCCCTGCGCTGCCGCATCTGTTTGGCTTTGGCTTGCAAATCGCTGAACTCGTCATCCGGTTTGGTTTCGGCTGAACTAGCACCGCCGCCCGCATCGATCGCACCCGTTGGTGAGCTGCTTTCCGATTCAGTCACGGGGGCTCGCTGCTTCTGCTGTTTGGCTTTTTCCTGCAACTGAGCTAAGTAGTCGTCTGTCTGACTTTCGGCCTTGGGAAGCTCTGGGGTACTGGCAGTTATTTCTTGGGGTTCGGAAGGTGTTTTTTCAGAGGTTTCTTGTTTGCTAATCCTCAGTTTATCTCTCTTTTGCTGCAATTCTTTAAAGAAATCAGATTCTGTGATTTCTGCGACTTGCTGTTCTTTTTTGGCTTGGTCTATTTCGATTTTGAAGACTTGTTTAACTCGATCGCTAATTGCTTTCCCGTATCCGGCTTTATTAAATCTATCTGCTGATACAATGCTACCGCCAGTTAAGATTAATGCTAAGGCTGGCGCTGCCACAGGCACCCACCCTCCCAAGAGAAAAATCCCAAAACTAATCGCGCAGCACCCGGACAGCACTGCTCCGAATGTAACCGTCAACTTCGCTGGGTGAGCCATCCGCGATGCCAAGGTTCCTCCGACAATTGACCATGCCGAAATCCACAGGATTTCTGCCCATTCCGGCCAAAACCAAAACATCGGTCTGTTGTCTAAGACTGCACTCAAAATTTGGCTGACTACTTGTGCGTGTGCCACGATACCAGGCATGAATTGATTTTTTTGTTGCCGCCCACTGTAAGGAGTATAAAATAAATCTTTAACGGTTTCTGTGGTATAACCGATGAGAACTATTTTATCTTTAACTAAATTTGGGTCAACTTTCCCTTCTAAAACATCCGTAATTCTGACTTGGTTTGCGACTTGCCGCCTGGAACGATAATTAATTAATATTTGATATCCCCTGGCATCGACCTTGTTGTATCCTCCGTCATTACTTTCTAGTTGTTTTAATTGGGTTTTCCCCAGCCATAAAGATTGATCTGGTGCAAGTTGAGGAGAGATTTTTTGCCCTTGCAGGTAGCGGAGTGCTAGCTGGAGGTTGAAGGAAGCTAAAACTTGAGAATTGTCATTGCAAAGATGTTTTTGGGCCGAGGAGTAGCCCTCAATTGTCGGCGGTTTCATAAATAATAAAGCCCTGCGGAGTATGCCACCCGGATCGACTCCGAAATCTGCAAATCCCACCCGGTTTTGTGGCAGCCCTGGCGCAGGCGGAGAACCGGGATTGTCCGGGCTTCCGTCGGTGACTAAACATACCCCGATCATTCGATCGCTTTTTTGTAAAATTTGAGTTAATTCCTCGCGCCCGTCTCCTAAAGGTACGTCTCGCAGCACATCTAAACCGATTACGGCTGGCTGCATTTTTTCTAGTTTTTGTAAGATTTCAGCTATTTTGCGATCAGATATCGGCCACTGTTTCAGTTTCTGAATGTCTGCTTCGGTAATCCCCACAACTAGCAAACGCGAGTCTGGCTGTTCTTCGGGACGCCACCTCACCATTTGGTCATAAGCGCTTAATTCTAATGGTTCGAGTATTCCTAGCTGTCGGGCTCCCATCAAGGATAATGTTACTGCCGCGCTGGCAATTAATACAGACTTAGCCAATGCTAGTGATGGTTTATACATTTGACTCCCTTGAGTCACTGCCGATCGAATTTTGTTAGATATTTTACTCATTATCCCAGCATAAAAGTTTGACTCGTTTCTGGAACAGCAGTTGTTTCACATTTCCCGCCTGCTGGAGACTTCCTCCATCTTAGAACACTCGGAAACTCCCACCACTTTGTTACAATAATTTACAGTAGCTGGCGAGCAACTGTATCCAATGATACTTGCGATCTAGGCAACCTGATTTTTCCGACAGAGAATCCACTTGCCGCTCGAATTAATTAATGTTATTGATGATATGTCAAGGTTTAAATTGTGTATCTGCGCCCTCGACTAGCATCTCCAAAATATTTGTCGCCATCAGCGAATGCCTGTGTTTGCAATTATAGTGAAAGGTACAACAAAATGAAACGCTTTCTACATCGGGCTACACTTGCGATCGCCGTATCTGCGATCGCAGCTACCGTACCCAGTTCACTTGCACCAATGCGCGCACAATCCCAGCCGCTTCTGCTGAGTCAAAATGTTAATTTCAAGCCTCCCGACGTAACAGCCCCCGGCAACCGACAAGGAGGAACACATCGCGGCAACAAGCTTTGTCCAGCGGGTTTATCTATTACTCCTTTAGTGCCTCCAACTAATATCGGTTTAACCCTAACAGATTCTCCCACAATTTTTGTCTATATTCCTAACACCTCGCCCGAAATAGAGTTTAATTTGCTCAACGAAAAGGAAGACAAAGTGGTCTACGAAAAAACATTTAAAGTTGACAAATCCGGGATTGTTGGAGTTAGTATTCCGGCTACAGTGGACAACAACAAATCCCTTGAAGTTGGCAAGCGATACGTATGGTCGTTTTCGATGGTTTGCGACCCAGAAGACCGATCTGCTGATTTAGTTGTTAAAGGGTTCGTGCAGCGAATTGAACCGCAGGCAACTCTCAAGAGGGATTTGGCAAATCCCGACCCGATGACTAGGCTCAACGTTTATGCTCAAAATGGGATTTGGTACGAAACTCTCGCTACTTTAGCCCAAATGCGGCGCCAGACACCGGGGGATGTGAAGCTGACAGCCAAGTGGACGCAATTATTGCAGTCCCAAGGACTAGAATCAGTTGCAGCTCAACCACTGGTTGCGCCTCTTTAAATCTCGCTATTTCTTGAAGTTTGGTCGGTCTGCCGATGGCGATGTGAAAATTAACCCATTTACTCGATCGCACCCGGGGTTAAAACTCCGGGTTAACATGAGAGATACGCTCTATAAATATTTATACAAGTTGGTGGAAAAATGAAACGTTTTATACATTTTACTGCATTGGCGATGACTGTATTGGCGATCGCCGTTACTCTCCCCAGTTTGCTTACACCGATGCAGGCTGTGCCTGCACCCATTCTGCTGAGTCAGAATGTTAATTTCAAACCTCCCGATGTAACAGCCCCCGACAACCGACAAGGAGGGACGCATCGAGGCTGTAAGTTACGGGATGGTTTATTCATTACTCCCTTAATACCTGAAAGCAATATTGGCTTAACGCTCACAGAGTCGCCAACATTGTTTGTATATGTTTCTCAACCGGCGGCTCAAGTAGAGTTTATTTTGCTAAACGAAGATGAATCCGAAGTAGTTTATGAAACTACTTTAAAAAATGACAAAGCCGGCATTGTTGGAGTTAGCCTTTCTGAGAAAGACCAGACAAAAAATATTGAGGTTGGTAAGCGATATGTGTGGTCGTTTGCACTAGCCTGCGATCCTCTGGAGCGTTCAGGAGATTATATTGTTAAAGGATGGATGCAGCGAATTGAACCCCAGGCAAATCTCAAGAAGGATTTGGCAAATCCCGACCCTATGGCTAAGGTGATTGCTTATGCTAAGAATGGGATTTGGTACGAGACTCTTGCGACTCTCGCCCAAATGCGGAACCTCGCCCCCGATGATTCGCGACTGACGGCCGAGTGGACGCAATTGTTGCAGTCCCAAGGACTAGAATCGATTGCCGATCAACCGCTAGTTCAGTCTTTTGAATAACGACTCTTGACCAATCACTGCTGAGTGTTTGCATAGTCAATTCTTCAATCCAGTGACCGAAAGCAGCCAGGGTACAAGTCCCCGTCTTTATCCTGGCACAACCAAAAAATAGTATCCGATAACCAGTCCCCGGATTCATCAGTGATATCGCTTTGTTCAATTCTCAAATTCTTCAATTCTTCAATCCAAAATCTAAAATCTAAAATCTAAAATCGATTGATGGCTAATAATTTTCCGACAATTCTAGCTCTTGATTTTGACGGTGTGATTTGTGACGGACTAATCGAATATTTCCAAACCGCTTGGCGTACCTACTGTCAAATCTGGAAACCAGTCGAAACAGTGCCCGATCCAGATTTAGCTTTGAGTTTTTACCGAGTGCGGCCCGCCATTGAAACTGGTTGGGAAATGCCACTGCTGATCCGCGCACTACTGACAGGAATTTCCCCAGAGCAAATTTTGCTAGATTGGCCCAATATAGTACCGTATTTGTTGACCGAGAATAATTTGAAAGCGCAGTCTGTCGGCGCTATGTTAGACGGATTGCGCGATAATTGGATTGCTGAGGATTTATCGGGGTGGCTGTCTTTGCACCGCTTTTATCCAGGGGTTGCCGATCGCTTGCACTCCTTGCAGGAGAGTTCGGTGAAAGTGGCGATCGTCACTACGAAGGAAGGCCGTTTTGTGCGGGAACTTTTGCAGCTAGCAGGCGTACAAATGCCGTCAGAGTTAATTTTTGGCAAGGAATACAACAAGCCTAAGCACCAAATTTTGCGGGAATTTTTGGCCGCGTCTGGCAAAGATTCAACTATTTGGTTTGTGGAAGACAGGTTAAAAACCTTGCTATCGGTGAAGCAGCAGCCGGATTTATCTCAGGTGAGGTTATTTTTGGCTGATTGGGGTTACAATACTTTGCCAGAACGGGAATCTGTGGCTCAAAATCCACCAGTTCAATTGCTTTCTCTGTCGCAGTTTGCCGGAGATTTTGCAGATTGGCTGCCGAGCGACTGTTGAGGTTAGATTTGTTGACGGGTGGGATTTTTTTTCGCTTTTCAGAGTCGAAAAAAATCACAAAATTTTACATCTTTTGTGTTGACTTTTGCGGGGTAGACATGGTATTTTAATATAATGGGATGGTGGCAAAAATATTATTTTTGCCACCATCCCATTATAAGATAAATATAACAGGAAATCCTCAAAAAAGGAAGGCGATCGAAAAAAAAAAATGTGTTTTTTTTTAGACTATTGCAGGTACTCTTGACCTCAAAAACCGGGTTTTTTTACTATTTCTGCGGGCTGGTAGGAAGTATTTTAGTTGATCAAACTGCGTGTATGACAAAAAAACAAGCTTCGGTACCAAAAAATTGAAAAGTATTTTGATAATTTATCAGATTGAAAGCTTTCTAATATTGAGACTTAAAACCCATGCTCGATTTAACTAAAGCAGCCAAGGCAATGCAGGGAATGAGCCAACATTTGAATGTGGAAGCTCACGCAGCTCGCCAGCGTTTGGAAGTGGCTCAGAATTTGCTGGTAAAAGCTGCAGCGGAACAGGAAAAATTGGTGGAATTGCAAGAGAATTGGCGCGATCGCACTTTATTCAATGCTGCCACGCCGATCGAGCCATTGTCCGATCGTACCTACATCACCGCACCCCCCGCAGCCCACACAGTCTTTGCCACAGACGGATCGCAAATTTCCCCCAACCATCACGAAATAGCCTACTGCTACCTGCTAAACGTCGGCACAGTCATGCTGCACTACGGGCAAAGCCGCCACCCAGTTTTAGACAGCGTACCCGAGGTTTTCTACAAACCCGAAGACTTGTACGGTTCGCGACAGTGGGGAATTAGAACCGAAGAATGGATGGGATATCGGCGAGCAGTTTCCGAAGCAATTGCCTTAGCAGAAATGGGCTGCAATTGGGCCAAAGTTAACGACAATAAATTGCCCGCGCCAGCTTTAGCAATGGTAGACGGTTCCCTGATTTATTGGTTTTTGGAACAGTTACCAAGTGAAGCGCGCGATCAAATTTTGCTGCCAATTTTAGAATCTTGGGACAAGTTGCGTTTAGCAGGAATTCCGCTGTTAGGATACTTAAGCGCTTCTCGCAGCACCGAAAGCTTATCTTTTTTACGGTTTGAAGCTTGCACCCACGAAGTACCAGACTGCATGACAAATTGCCCAAATGTCGGATTTGCCGCCACAATTTCTTTCGCCGAAAAAGCACCTTGTCAAGAATTTGAACCATTGCGGGATGCCATATTGTGGGCAACCATCCTGTCACCGGGACAAAGAAGCCCTTTGTGGAAATCCCAAGCTCGAATTTTAGATTTGTATGGTCTTAATTCCGTCTATTTCTGTTACGTTCACGTTGGCACAGAAATTGCTAGAATAGAAGTACCGGAATGGGTAGCACAAGATACAGCACAGCTAGATTTAGCATTCGGAATGATGCTGGCTCAAGTACACAAAGGCGGCGGGTATCCGGTGACGCTAGCAGAAGCTCACAATCAAGCGGTAGTCACGGGGGGCGATCGAAGTCGCTTTTTCGCTTTGTTAGAGCAGCAAATGATTAAAGCAGGCTTAAAAAATGTCGGAATTTCTTATAAGGAAACACGGAAGCGCGGCAGTATTGCTTAAAGTAAGAAGTAAAGTAATCTTGGACGCAGAAACCCGGTGTTTACGGAAATACTGCATCCCGGCATTCAACACAGATAAAAAACCCGGTTGCTGTGGTATTGATTCGTAAGTTATGTAGAGTTAAAATAGAGTTAAAAATGTTATATGCCAATAGAACTAATTATCTTAATTGCTTCCTTACTTGTATCTTGGCTAGTCTTTAATTGGGCTTTTAAAGTGTTGAAAGCCAGCATCGGGACAGCGATTGGTTTAGCAGCAATTGTGCTGGCCATGCAGTTATTGTTTGGTATCGGGCCCAACCAGTTGTTTCAACATATAATTCACTTGCCGGAAACCCTGGGAAAAATGATTTCGGGCAAGTGAGCCGATTTTAGATTTTAGATTTTAGATTTTAGATTTTAGATTCTTTTAGATACCCGACTTCTTGAATAAGTCGGGTATCTGGGTATTCCGAAAATTTTCCCTCTTATCGATAATTCATCCGTGTATCCCTGTCAAAATCCGTGTCGTGCCTTCCTTCAGATATTAACTTCCCAGCATTTGCAAATTGTACAAACTGGCATACAAACCTTCTAGCTGCAACAATTCTTCGTGGCTGCCAGATTCTACTAACTGCCCGCGTTTGAGCACTAAAATACGATCGACATTTCGGATAGTCGATAGCCTGTGGGCAATAATTATCGCCGTTCTGTCCGCCATCAAACGCTCTAGAGCTTCTTGAATTAAAGCTTCCGTCCCCACATCCAAACTGGCAGTTGCCTCGTCTAGAACTAAGATACTGGGATTGCGAATAGCGGCGCGAGCAAACGCTAATAATTGCTTTTGTCCCCCCGAAAGATTGGTTCCCCGTTCCCGCAATTGCGTATCATAACCTTGAGGCAACTGTTCGATTAAACGGGCAACATTTGTCTTTTCTGCTGCTGCTTGAATTTCCTCAATCGAGTAACTTTCTCCCAGGCTGATATTGCTCTTCACGTCACCAGCAAATAAAAAGCCATCTTGGATAATCACGCCTATGTGCCTGCGTAACTCTGCTTGAGGCAAATCCCGAATATCGACATGATTAACCAGAATCCGTCCTCGGCTAGGTTCGTAAAGGCGGCACAGGAGACGGATAATTGAACTTTTGCCCGCACCGGTGGGGCCAACTAATGCTACTTTTTCGCCGGATTTGATGGTGAAATTGAGGTTTTGCAGCACATATTCGTCTTGTTTGTAAGCAAACCACACGTTGTCAAATTGGATTTCTCCCGATTCTGAATTCTGCGATTTGGCATTTTCTCCTCCCCTTAGCAAGGTGGGGTTGGCGGGGGGTGATTGGGGATTTTTAGGCACTAAACGATATTCTGAACTTGCTGGATTTTGATGATTATCTGCCAATTCTCGATCGACCGGAGACAAGTTGTAAGCCGTTGCCTCTGGATGTCCAGTTATCAACAATGGTGAATAACCTGCCCTTCTTCCTTCTTCCTTCTTCCCTCTTCCTTCTTCCTTCTTCCCTCTCCCTTCAAACATCCATGTATCCGTGTCAAAATCCGTGTTGTGCCCTTCCTTCTTCGCGCTAGTTGGATCTTTAATTTCGATCGGTTCGTTGAGAATATCGGTAATGCGCTCGACAGCGGTAAATCCGGCTTGAATTGCAGTAAATTTCTCAGCAAATTGCCGCAGCGGATCGAAGAGACGCTGAGCAAATAAAATGAATGCCGAGAGAGTACCGAAGTTAAGATTACCGGCTAAAACTCTTTGGCCTCCCATCCACAAAACCCCGGCGATCGCCACTAAAGCAATCCATTCTAATGTCGCAGATACGGCTGAGTCGTAAAATATAGTTTTGTCAACTGCTTTAATGTAGCGTTTATTGGTGACACGAAACAATTGTGAATTGAACCTTTCGCGGCGGAATAGCTGCACTACGCCAATACCAGTCAGGTTTTCTTGCAGTTGTGCGTTGAGTTCGGAAAGTTCTTCTCTGGTATTGTAATTGGCTATGCGATATTGGTACTGGAAATAAACTATGACTGCGGTAATTGGTATCATCATCAGCACCAACATTAAAGCTAGTTGCCACTGCATGGTAAACATGAAAATGGCAATTACTAAAATTGAAAATAAATCGCTGACAATGCCGATCGCCCCTGAAGAAAAAACCTCTCCCAAAGCTTCTACATCGCTGGTGAGGCGAGTCATCAGTTTACCGACAGGAGTGCGATCGAAAAATCTCACTGCTAGCGATGTGACGTGGGCGAACAAATCATTTCTAATATCTGTAGTAATTATTTGCCCTACTTTCGTGACTAAATAGCCTTGAACTGATTGCAGTGCTAATCTAAGTGTTATGGTTAGCATGAGCAAAACTGCCAAAATATTCAATGCAGCAGATAAAGGCACTCCCCGCAAGAACTCGTAGGTAGGTTCCGCGCGAATTACCGAAATTGCCTGTCCGATGAGAATCGGTTGAATTGCTCCTGAGACTGCTAGCGGTACTAATAGTGCGATCGAAATAATCAGCAAGCGTTTGCTGCGGGTTGCGTAAGATGCCAACCTCATGAATAACCGCCAGTCTGTTTCCTGGCCGGATTTGTTTTTGGTGTCTGCTACTGGTGAGGAAAGAGTCATTGATGGCAAAAACTGTACAATATATCTAGTTAATAATTGTAACAAAGAGAATCAATATTTGACACCAATATCAGTAACAGGCAAGATGCCTGTTTCACAAAGAGTGTTTTCTTGTAACAGTAGGTTGGGTTGAGGAACGAAACCCAACTAAAATGTTTGTAGCCCGCCAAAGTGGTACTATAATCTAATGTTAAAGGTTATACTGTCATCATGCAAGAGATAGAGACAGCCAGATTGTATCTGAGACAATTTAGGCCAGACGACTTAGATGAGCTGTACCGCATCTACAGCGATTCAGAAGTGATGAAGTATTTGAGCGAAGGCGTCAGAAATAGAGAAGAAACAGCAGCAGATTTATTTCAGATAATCGCAGATTGGGAAAAACACGCTTTCGGTTTGTGGGCTATTGTCAATAAAGAAAATAACCAATTGATCGGCGACGGGGGGCTTCGCTTCTTAGGCAAAACACCTGAAGTAGAAGTCGGTTACGTGTTAGCAAAAGCGTATTGGGGGAAAGGTTTAGCATCGGAAGTTGCAGCGGCTAGCCTCAAGTATGGATTTGAAGTATTGAAACTCGAAAAAATTGGATCTGTTGCACATACCGAAAACAGATCCTCGCGGCGGGTAATGGAAAAAGTGGGGATGAGATACCAGCATAACCTCGACCATTCCGATCGAGTATATTATTCAATCTCGCGAAAAATCTACCAGTCAGAAGTAGTTGAGTTGAGTTGAGCAAGGAAATCCCACCACTATTTTTTTAGCAAGACTTATCAAAACTGGTATCATAATCTAGTGGTATTAATTATATTAATCATGCAAGAAATAGAGACAGCCCGATTATATCTGAGACAATTTACGCCCGACGACTTAGATGAGCTGTACCGTATTTACAGTAATGGAGAAATAATGAAATACTTGAGAGGAGTTAAAACTAGAGAAGAAACAGAAATCGCCATTCATACCATGCTCAAACATTGGGAAGAAAACAACTTCGGAATGTGGGCTGTAGTACATAAAATAGACCGTAAAATGATTGGTCGCTGCGGACTATGTTTTCTGGACAAGACACCGGAAGTTGAGCTAGGCTATACCCTCGACAAAGTTTATTGGAATCAAGGATTGGGGACTGAAGCATCTTTTGCTAGTCTAAATTATGGATTTCAAATATTAAATCGGGAGAGAATAGTTGCGATCGCCCGACCAGAAAATATCGCCTCGCAGCGGGTGATACAGAAAGTTGGCATGAAATATGAAAAAAATGCTCGCTATTACGAAACTGATGTACTATATTACTCTATCTCGCGAGAAACCTACGAGTCAAAAGTAGTTTTGTAAGGCGTGCAATGCACACCTTACTGCTTTTAAATCACTCACATTGCAATTTGTCATTATTGCCGGCTGACAACTACGAAGTCCTTTGCAATTGCTTGTTAACTTTTTGAATTTTCTTAGCAAAATACTCTTGTCTGTGTCCCAATCTTTTAGCCACGTCTAACCCTTTTTGATAGGATTCTAAAGCTTTATCGTAAGCCTTCATCTCTTGATAAACTTGACCGATATTGTCATAAGTGTTCATCAATCCGTAGAAATTGTAAGCCCGCTCTTCTAACAGCAACTGCATTTGATAAATCCGCAAAGTCGGCTCCCACTGCTTTTGCGATCGATAAAGTAAAGCTAATTTATCCAAAGCTTCGCTAGCTTGGGCATACTGTTGAATGGGGACGGCTAAATTGTAGGCTTCCTGATAGTATTGAGCTGCTAAATTGATTTGACCTATGGTCTGGTAATCGCTGGCGATCGCAATTTTGAGCGGTGGTATAGCGCTGGGATTTTGCAGGTTGACATACACTGATGCTAGTTTTTCCCTGGCTGCGATCGCCTTTAGGGGTTGTTTCGACTGCTGGTAAACGTAGGCCAACTGTCTCAGAGTATCTACCTCAGTTGGAGGAGTTACAGGTTGTGGCGGCGCACCGTTTCCCGCAACAACCGCAGAATTTTCCACAGCAGAATTAGCAGCAAATAAAGCGCGGTTTTCCTGAATTAAAGTTGCCAATTCCTCATACACGGGAGCAGCTTTATCGTAACTCAACCAATTGATGTGAATTAGCCCGATCGCCTTCAAAATCTGACCTTCAGCCAATATATCTTGGTTTTGGCGCGCATTTTCGAGAATTTCTTGGTAAATTTCTACAGTCGGGCCTTTAGCGCGCACCTGCTGAAAAGCCGCAGCGAAGGCGGGGAGCAACTCAGTATTAAGTGGTACTTGTGATTTGACTTCTTTTTGAATTCCTTGCAACCGTTTGGTAATAAGCTGTAGTTCGAGGTTTTTACCGTTACTCCAAGCAACACTTCCCACCCGACTCAAAGCAGCAATTTCCGCCGCCGGGCCCAGATACCTCCGCAGCCGCAATTCTCGGAACCAAATTTCAAAAGCACCCGCGCCGTCTCCAGCTTGCAGTTTAGCCGCTGCTTCTAAGTTTAACTCCTCCAAAGCCGCTGTCAGTTCGTCCCGCTGAGTGCTGCTCAAAGATTCATTAGCGGGAGTTAGGGGATCGGGTGTGGTAATTTCTAGAGGATTAGGAGAAAATTGATCGAGGGCTGGTGGATTAGTTTGGGCGCTAGCAATAGAACCAGCACACAGCCACAGGAAAAGCAAGCACCCAATTGGTAAAGAACTTCTCATTCTCAAAATTTGGTTGCCGCGATTCGGCATTCCTTCTCGAAACATCAAGTTTTGCATATCTACAAAACGGTATAAATTATGTCACAAAGATGGCACAAAAGCAAACTGTTCCACAAGAGCAACAAAATAAAAATTACCGTGCTGAGCAATTATAGGCATTTAAAGACGCTGGGCGATCCTCTTCGAGGGCTTCGCCAACGCATTTTACGCTTATTCAGTCTAGCCCTAATTCTCTTGACTGTTTGCACAGCTTGCGCCCCCCCTCCCGCAGTTGCTAGAGACCGCTCTTTTCCAGAAATGTCCCTAGAATTTTTGGGCGAGTACCAATTGCCAAAAATGAATTTTGAAGGAGCACCAGTCGGCGGTTTATCAGGAATTACCTACGACCCCAAAGGTATTAGCGCAGTCACTTCCAAAGCTTATCGTTTTTACGCTCTTTCCGACGACCCCAGCGAAAACGGAGAAGCCAGATTTTACAGTCTCAGACTCGACCTCACATCAAGCGATCCAGCCAATATTCGCCTGAAAAAAGTTACCATTGAAGGCGTTACATCCCTCAAAAAAGCAGACGGTGAAAGCTTCTCTTGGGGTTCCATCAATCCCGAAGGCATCGCCCTTTCTCCCCGCAATTCAGTATTTGTCGCCAGCGAGGGCGTTACTCATGTTGGCATCCCTCCTTTTCTCGGAGAATTTGACCTCAAAACAGGGCAAATGCGGGGAAATTTACCGATACCCAAGCGCTATATTCCCGATGCCAGCGATGAAAAACAGCAGCAAGGAGTGGTGGACAATTTAGGTTTTGAATCTTTAACCATCGACCCAGAAACCTTTAGTCCGGGCGGTCTCGATCCGTTTCGTTTGTTCGCAGCTACGGAAGCGCCGTTAATGCAAGATTTAGACCCCGAACAGGCAAGCAAACTCCGTCTTTTACATTATATCATCGTCGATAAAACGCCGCAATTAGTCTCCGAAAATCTTTACACACTAGACCAAGTTCCCATGACTATTTTGAACGGTTTAACAGAATTAGTAACTGTAGGTGGCGGTCAGATTCTGAGTTTAGAACGTTCTTTTGGGCTGTCGGGATACAGCGCTAGGATTTATCAAGTAGCAGTTGGGGCGGCTACAGATACTTCGAGAATCCAGAGTTTTAAAGGGCGAGTGGCAATGGTCGAACCTGTTAGGAAAAAGTTACTGCTAGACTTGAGCCAACTCGGAATTCCGCTATATAATTTAGAGGGAATGACCCTCGGTCCCCGCTTGCCAGATGGCAGCCAGAGTCTAGTTTTGGTCAGCGATGACAATTTTGATGAAGCGCAGAAAACTCAGTTTATCTTGTTGAGTTTGAAGGGCCAAGGTTAAGTCAGAAGGGCGGGCTAGAAGTCCACCCCACCCCACAAGAAGATTTATTCTTTGTGAAACAGGGATATTCCCTGTTTATGAAAACAATAGAAGAAAATTCACTGTTTGTGGAACAGGCATCTTGCCTGTTCATAAAAATAGTATAAATGAGGTGAAATAAGTTTTCTGCAAGTATAAATTACCCTAATTATGCCAACTCGTAATACTTTGCACTTACCAGAAATCGAGCTTTCTTACCTAGAATGGCCGCCAGAAACAGGGAAAGAAAAAGTTCCGCGTTTGCTGCTGCTGCACGGTTTAGCAGATAGTGGGTGTGTCTGGACTAACTTGGGCGATTACTTGTCCAACCGCTATCATATTGTAGCGCCAGATATGCGTGGTCACGGAGAAAGTAGCAAACCAAAAACAGGCTATACTTTTGAAAGTGCGATCGCAGATTTAGAAGCTTTGATGGCACATCTCAATTGGCCTGACGCCCACATTTTAGGACATTCTTGGACGGGAAAACTAGCACCGATTTGGGCGAGGCAAAATCCGGATCGCTTTTGCAGTATGATTTTAGTAGACCCCATTTTCATCACCAAACTGCCCGCCGTGATGAAACTCACCTTGCCAATTGTTTACCGAAAATTAGACTGTCTCAAATGTGTGGGCCCGTTTGTGACTTTAGCCCAAGCAGAAGCAGCAGCCAAACAATCGGGAGAATACGCAGATTGGAGTGACGTGCAGCAAAGGGTATTCCAACACCAAATCGAACAAAAATTCGACGGAAATTGGGGCAGTAAATTTACGATTGCAGCCAGAAATCAGATATTTGCCCAAGTGATGAAAGTTGCGGGTTTAACTGAAAATATTGATATCCCGACTTTGTTTGTACAGCCGGAAAAAGGCGTAAATCGCATGGATTGGCAAATGCAGCCATACAAGAGATACTTAAAAAATCTTACTGTTGCAAAAGTACCGGGGAATCACTGGTCTTTTTTGACTGAACCAGAAACTTTTAATCAAACTGTGGCAGATTTTTTAGAGGGCACAAGACAGTGAATTTAGAAATTATCGCACATCGGGGATTTTCGGCGATCGCCCCGGAGAATACTTTAGCAGCTTTTGAACTGGCGATCGCCCGTGGAGCTCATTCGATAGAATTTGACATCCAGCTATCCGCCGACAACGTACCAGTGATTTTTCACGACGCAACATTAGATAGAATCACTGGAGTTTCTGGCAAAGTTAGGGAAAAAACTCTGTCTGAATTGCAGACACTTAATGCGGGAAAATGGTTTAGCCATGAATTTTCACAAGAAAAAATTCCTACCTTAAAAGAATCATTAGCTATCTTCAAAAATGTTGACAAATTTCTTTACTTTGATGTCAAGCCGCACTGCGAGTGGTCTGATGCAGAGGTCGCGGATTTTGTCAATACTTTGAAGAGCGAAGAAATCCAACACAAATGCGTTATTACCTCCTTTAACGATGGATTTCTGGAACAAGTGCGGCGGCTATCTGGCGATTTGGCGATCGGGCACATTGTTGCTAATCTAGAAGCATACAAAGCTCAATTTGCTCAAGCTGTGGCGCATCAGGATAATTTGATTAGCAGTCTGTATGGCGTGTTGCTGGAAAACCCCGCACTAATTCAAGAAAGCCGGAGTCAGGGAGTTGACATTGTGGCCTGGACGGTGGACGATCGAGCGGATATGCAAAAGTTAATTGATTTGGGTATAACGCGGATAGTCACTAATTGTTTGATATAATTTGTTTAACTTGATATCTTGCACCATTATCAAGAACGGGCAAGATGCCCCTTCCACAAAACTCAATTAATAGATGAATTACTTTCGCAAAAGCATCCACGAAATGTCGGGCTATGTGCCGGGGGAACAGCCACCGCTAGGCACAAAAATTATTAAACTAAATTCTAATGAAAATCCCTATCCGCCTTCTCCCCAAGCCTTAAAACTGCTTCAGCAAATAGACGAAGAAATGCTGCGGCGCTATCCAGATCCAACTGGAAAAAGTTTCCGCATCGCGGCTAGTAAAGTGTTAGGAGTACCTGACGATTGGATTGCGGTAGGTAACGGCAGTGACGATTTATTAAACTTGATAGTTCGCGCTGTGGGCGAATCTGGAAAACAGATTGTTTGTCCCGCGCCTACCTACGTCTTATACCGCACTTTGGCAGAAATTCAAGATGCACAATTTGTCGAAGTTCCTTATCCAGATGACTACAAGTTACCAGTCGATTTGTTAATAGCAGCCCAGGGTGCAGTGACATTTATAGCTTCGCCCAACAGTCCATCGGGAACAGCCATATCTGTTGCAGATTTGGAGAAACTGGCTAAAGAGTTATCGGGCATTCTTGTTATCGACGAAGCTTATGTAGATTTCGCCGAAGAAAATGCTTTGCACTTGACAAAAAAGTACAGTAATGTTATAGTCTTGAGAACGCTTTCCAAAGGTTATTCCCTAGCAGGATTGAGGTTGGGTTTTGCCATAGCAAATCCGGCGCTACTGGCAGAATTAAATAAAATCAAAGACAGCTATAATGTGGACGCTTTAGCCTATGCAGTGGCGGCGGGTGCGATCGCAGATCAAGACCACAAAACAGCCAACGCCGAAAAGATTAAGGCTTCGCGAGCAAAACTAGCCGTTAGTTTCCAGGAATTAGGCTTTGACGTTTGGTCCTCGCAAACCAACTTTTTGTTAGTTAGGCCACCAAACGGCGATGCAGAAAGGATTTATCAAACACTGAAAGTACGGGGAATATTGATTCGATACTTCAATCAGCCGCGATTAGAAGACAAATTGCGGATTAGTGTAGGTACGGAGGAACAAAATCAAATATTAGTTAAAACTTTGAAAGAAATTCTATAAATAACGATCGCACTAAAATTATTTGCTAGTAATGACTTTAGTCCTCTGATTTTTATGAGGACTTGCATTCCTGACTACACACAGCTTGATTACGGATAATTATTAGGATTGTCAATCGCCAACCCTGCCAACTGAGCAATATCCAGCAATCTGTTGTCCGCCGAAACAAAAATCAGCCGAGTTTCTGGCATTGATGTTAAAACAGATTGAACCCGCAAAGCAGCCGCTAATTGCACAGCATCATAAGCCCGCAGTGGATATTGAACAATCAATTCACCCGCCCTTTCAACCAGTCCCAGATCCACTTCGATAACTCTATACCGACTATTGAATTCAGAGCGAAACTTTGCAATAAGTGCAGCAACTTCCGCAGCAGTTATACCGCCTTCACGTTGTCTGCGTGCAAAAGCACTAAGAACTTCCACCCAGGTGATGCGGACGAGAAGCAGCGAGTTACCCGTCTGGGAATCCGTGAGCGTTTTTATCCAAGGGCTGCCCATTTCAACCACATATCTTTTGATGAGGGCGCTGCTATCCAAAAAATAAATGTTTACCACGGGCCGCGATCCTCGATAATCATTTCTGATAGAGGCTTGCCCGGTTTTGCCCCTAACCTTTTAGCCAATTCATACACCTCTTCATCGGTGACAGCCTCGACGTTATGGGGAACGTTAGGTAGTGGAGTCACCAATCCTCGGTCAACTAAAAACTGGATTGCCAATTCTGCCTGCTTTTTTGGATCATCTGGCCAGAGTTGAATCTGCACAGTTTCCCCATCATTCAATGACAAAGGACTCAGGGGACGAAAAACCCCATTTTCGTAGATAGCAGTAATAGTTTCTGGCATAATTAGCCTTTTAATTAAATGCTTTGACTTATTGTACTTCTTTTAATTACTTCGTTGCCACCACAGCCAAATTCCAAGCCAAGCGCTTCATCAAAGGCAACTTCTTCAAAAAGCCATCCCACCCTTCTAACCGAGAATATTCCGGTTTCAATCTCTCTTGTTCAATGATAATCTTTTTCCAATAACGCTCCTCATTGGGATGCACCTTTTCGATTAAATAAAAACGCAAAAAAATCCAAAGTGATGTCAGCCAAAACGTATCATAAGCCGTCTCCGAAAACAAAGATTGAACAAGTTTCACAATATTAATATCCAAAGGACTTTCATCCTCCGTCCGCACCTCAGTCGCCATTCTGCGGTAAACATTAATCACCGGATTGTGCTTCATCGGGTCCCAAAAACAAGCTTTTCCCCCAGGCTTTAGCACGCGGTGCATTTCGCGAATTGCCTTTTCTGGTTCCGGCAAATGGTGCAGCAAATTAGACGCGTAAACAATATCAAAACTATTATCCAGGAAATCCAGGGCCATTGCATTCACCGTGCAGCCCTCTATTTTGACGCCGTTTTTCTCTGCCAATTTCAGAGCAACGTCTACCATGCCCTGGGAATAGTCGGCAGCCACACAATCTGCGCCTTTTTTAGCAAAATAAACGCTATTTTCTCCCGCGCCGCAGCCTAAATCTAACAGGCGTTTACCCGTAATATCGCCCATTTGCTGGACGATAAATCTATTTTCTGGGGCGGTGCAAGCTTCAAAGTAATCATTGACTCGAATGCCGTCAATATCGATTGTGGATGCCCAAGCATCGTGGAATTGTCGCTCTTTTTTTAAAGTTTCGTCTTGCATTTTTTAAGAGTTGGTTATGAGTAAAAAAAAGTAATTTTAAACCGCAGATAAACCCGGATCAAGGCAGATTAATTGAGATTTATCTGCTTCGATCTAGGTTCGTCTGCGGTTTGTTTCAAGAAAAATGGCTGACAATAAATTTATCAGCGCTGTGCTTTTGCAACAACTTGATTTCCGATCGTAGTTGGTTTTTCGGAGGATTTTTCAGCACTATGCTGCAATGCCTGATACAGGCGATTTAAAGCGCTGATGTATGCTTCAGCAGACGCTACGATAATGTCGGTATTTGCTGAGTGACCGGAAAATACTTTGCCTTCGTGGCGCAAGCGAATTGTTACTTCCCCGATCGCATCTATGCCCGCTGTCACCGATTGTACAGAAAACTCGATTAACTCGTTGGGTACGTTTACCACCCGGTTAATAGCCCTGTAAATCGCATCCACAGGCCCAGTGCCGATCGCAGCATCGGTCAATTCTTCGCCCGCCGGATTCCGCACCGTGACAGTTGCTGTCGGGCGAGATTTGTCGCCGCAGGAAACTTGCACCAATTCTAAGCGGAAAAGTTCCGGGGCTTGGTGCACTTCGTTATTGGCGATCGCCTCTAAATCCCAATCAGTAATCTCTTTTTTCTTGTCCGCTAAATCTTTAAACTTGACAAAAGCCTTATTTAGCTCATCGTCGGCCATTTCAAAACCCAACTCTTTCAAGCGAGTGTGAAATGCGTGGCGGCCCGACAATTTGCCCAAGACGATTTGATTTTCTGTCAAGCCGATCGACTCAGCGTCCATAATCTCGTATGTCCGCTTATTTTTCAGCACTCCATCTTGGTGAATTCCCGACTCGTGAGCGAAAGCATTTGCCCCGACAATCGCCTTATTTGGCTGCACCAACATCCCCGTCAAAGTAGAAACCAAGCGCGAGGTTTTGTAAATTTGGCGCGAGTCAATATTTGTCAGCGGTTCCTCAGAATCTGCAGGCTTGCCCAAGAACGGATTATAATATTGACGCCGCACGTAAAGCGCCATTACCAACTCTTCCAGAGCCGCATTTCCCGCCCGTTCGCCAATCCCGTTAATCGTGCATTCTAACTGTCTAGCGCCATTTTTCACAGCTTCCAAAAAGTTAGCAACAGCCAATCCTAAGTCATTGTGACCGTGCACCGAAATAATTGCCCGATCGATATTCGGCACATTTTCCTTAATTCCCCGAATCAAAGCCCCAAACTCGCTCGGAGTCGTGTAGCCGACAGTATCGGGAATATTAACAGTAGTCGCACCGGCTGCGATCGCCCGTTCCAGAACCTGATACAAAAACTCCGGTTCCGATCGACAAGCATCTTCCGGCGAAAACTCCACATCATCCACAAAAGACTTAGCGTAAGCCACCATTTCCGGCACAATTTCCAGAACCTCAGCCCGCGTCTTTTTCAGCTTATACTCCAAGTGAATATCGGACGTAGCCAGAAACGTATGAATTCGCGAATTTACGGCGGGTTTGAGAGCCTCGGCTGCTGTTTTAATATCCTCCTTTCTCGCCCTCGCTAAACCGCAAATTGTCGGCCCATTTTCTGTGCCAACCGATCGGGCTATTTTTTGGACTGCCTCGAAATCTCCCGTGCTGGTGAAAGGGAAACCCGCTTCTATCACATCCACGCCCAATCTCGCTAACTGGCGGGCAATAGTCAGCTTTTCATCCACATTCAGAGATGCACCCGGAGATTGTTCTCCGTCCCGCAAAGTCGTATCGAAAATAATAATCCGGTCTTGACTTGGTTTAGTTTTCATAGCTCTAAAAAAGTGTTTTCCTGATTTTTACTTGTCCGTTTTTCTGGGTTTTTAGCCCCCAGTCACCAGTCCCCTGTCTCGCGCCAATAACGAATAATTAATAACCCATAACCCATAACTACTGACTAATGACTGCTGACTAATGACTAATAACTACTGACTAATAATCCATCTTCTCGATATGTTCCCTAATTTCATTTAGGTCTATATACCTATCTGTAGCATTTCGTAACTCTCTAGCAATCATTCCTTCGGTTGATACCACAGTAATATGAGTATTTTTCGATCGCAGTAGCTCGATCGCCCGCTCAAAATCCCCATCCCCGCTAAACAGCACAACTTGGTCGTATTGATCCACGGTATTAAACATATCAACCACAATTTCTATGTCTAAATTAGCCTTTTGAGAATATCTGCCCGAAGCATCGTCGTAATATTCCTTAAGAATTTTAGTGCGAACCGTGTAACCTAGACTGATCAAAGCATCTCGAAATCCCCTTTGATCTTGGGGGTCTTTCAAACCCGTATACCAGAAAGCATTGATCAAGATGACATTCGGCTGCGAAGTTTTGAAATATTCGAGCACCCTGCGAGGATCAAAAAACCAACCGTTCTTTTGTTGAGCGTAGAACATATTGTTCCCGTCCACAAAAATAGAAAGGCGGTTCATTAAGTTTGTCATAGAAACTTAGACCTAATAATTGTAGAAAGAAGTTAATCTAAATATCACATTTTAGCAACATGGAGCTAACTGAGGCAATAGATTAGACTTCAGAAAACTCCATCTCCCCAGTATTTCATATTTTCGGCTCTACCGCCAGAGGGTTCTTTTAACCCTGCTTGCATTTGAGCGAGGGGCCCTCACAAACTATACGCCTAGTAACTCAATACCGGCTGGCGTGTCAAGGTTAATGGCGCCTTCAAACTACCGCCGCAGGGCCGTACCGCCAAGCAGGCATACCGAAGCGCATAGCAGTAGATTTTGCTCCCCTGATTTCATAGCGCAGACTACCTCGGCTCAAGCCTTTTTGCTTTCAAGAGCCCAGCGAGCTAACTCTGTCCGGTTGTGCAGACCTGTTTTGCCCAGCATATTGCTGACGTGGCTTTCGATAGTCCGCTGGCTGACATTCATCAGGTCTGCGATCTGGCGGTTTGCCATACCCTGCGCTAGCAACTGTACCACCTTTAACTCAGTGGGAGTCAATTCCACATTGCGGCGCGCCTTAATTTTTGGGCCACTCTCCATACCGGGATTTGAGTGGCGAATCAAGCGGGATGCTGCTTTCAGAGAAGATTCCACTTGGGCTACCAGTTCTTCTGGTTCAAAAGGCTTGACTATATAAACGTCAGCCCCAGTGCTCAAGCCTTTTACTCGGTCTGAACTTTGACCTTTTGCGGACAAGAAAAGAACCGGAATCCAGTTAGTGCGAGGGTCTTCTCTGATGTGTTTGACTAAAGTGTAGCCGTCCATTTCCGGCATCATCACATCGCAGATAATCAAGTCGGGAACTTCTTGTTCTAGTTTTTCCAGAGCGTCTCTGCCGTTTTCTGCTGTAATGACGTTGTAACCCCGAAACTCCAAGTAATCCTTGACTAGCAAGATCAAGTTGGGGTCGTCGTCAACCAGCATCAGCCGTTTTTGCTCTCCTGAATTATTGTCCTTTGTCATGTTTATTCCCGCTAAAGTATCCCGCACACTTGCTTGTTTTCACTTCTGTTTTTTCGGTCAGTCCCCCGCCACCCGGCTGGGAGTGGAGGACGACGATCGACTGAAGGGATGGCGGTGAGGGAAAGCGGGGCGGGTATTACCGCTTTCCAACCTATAATTGACGGCTGTTTGTGAGTGTCTTACGACCTCGAATGCAGCCCAAACCTGTAATGGACGATCGCCCTGTCAAGATCAGCCTTGATTGGAGATTCCCTAACAGAGCGCAAGTTAAATATCTTTAATCTCGATCGGTTCAATTTCAGGTTAATGCCCCGGTTTTAAATGATACTTCTGATATAGAGAAATTTAAGCAGACTCCCTACTTACGTATTTAACTGTTTCTAGTGTAGTTTGGCAACCTGCTTAGTGTCTGCCACTGAGAAATTTTTGCACAAAATTTCACAGTTCCTCCGATCGATTTTTTTGGCTGTACCTTTTGAGAAACACCAGGAACACGGGAAGCTGCACGAAGACAATCACCTAACTACAGTTTTTTTGAGCTGTAGCAGGTGCGATCGCCCCGACGCCAAACTGTCTCAAATTCTCACCCTTAACCTTAAATTTAACCTTTAATTATACCCATGTACTTTAACAGCGCTATAATTAGACGTTTTGCTCCGCCTCAGCAGGCACAGGCAAAGGATGAGTCAAGAAAGCGTATTCTTGAACGATCTTTGAGTTGAGGAGATGTTCCTGAATAATTCTCTCAATGACCGGGGGAGTAACGTCGCGGTACCACACTCCGTCTGGATAGACTACCATAATCGGGCCAGACGCGCACACTCGCAGGCAATTGGCTTTGGTGCGAAAGACGCAGGCTGGTCGATCGGCACTTGGCTTGTCCAACCCCAATTCTTGCAAGCGTTTTTTTAAGTAATTCCACGCCACCAGACTCGTTTGGCGATCGCAGCACTTGGGCACGGTTTGGTCGGCACAGATAAAAATATGCCGCTCGATTTGAGCGATTCCCAGGCTTTGGACGCAAGCGCTCAAGCCTTGGCTGCAATATTCATCGTTATTTTCTGTCATTTTATTCATTCGTCAACAGTAATTGTTTAGCGGTCGAAAGTCATCACCATAGCCCCCACTCTCTGCCCCTCTCCTTCCCTCCAACTCATGCTCGGTTCGGGAACCCGTACTGACAACTAAGTTGCGATCGCCCCTGACTAAAGCTAAATTAGCACTCAGGAGTCGAGAGTGCTAATATGTCAGTTGTAAGTAGTCCGCTGTTGCTTTCATCGTGACCCCTGACGACTGACGACAATCTGTAATCTGGAGATTTATTTATGGCAGCAGTATCACTGAGTGTTTCTACCGTTAAACCGTTAGGCGAGCGCGTGTTCGTAAAAGTAAGCGCTAGCGAAGAAAAAACCGCCGGCGGCATCCTTCTGCCCGACACAGCTAAGGAAAAGCCCCAAGTAGGCGAAGTCGCGGCCGTGGGCCCTGGCAAGCGTAATGACGACGGCACCCGCATTGAAATGGAAGTCAAAGTCGGAGACAAAGTTCTCTACTCGAAGTACGCCGGCACCGACATCAAACTCGGCACCGATGAATACGTCTTGCTAGCCGAAAAAGACATTCTGGCGATCGTTAACTAATTAATCATTAGTCATCAGTCATTAGTCATCAGTCATCAGTCATTAGTTTAAAGCGAACGCCGCCAAACAACTAATGACACGGGGGCAAATGACTAAAATCCATCATCCCCAATCCAAAATCTCAAACCCTCAAATCCCCAAAAACTATGGCTAAGCGTATCATCTACAACGAAAATGCACGTCGCGCCCTCGAACGCGGTATGGACATTTTGGCCGAAGCAGTGGCCGTAACCCTCGGCCCCAAAGGCCGTAACGTGGTTCTCGAAAAGAAATTTGGAGCTCCTCAGATCGTCAATGACGGTGTTACCATCGCCAAAGAAATCGAACTAGAAGACCATGTAGAAAATACAGGCGTTGCCCTGATCCGTCAAGCAGCTTCCAAAACCAACGACGCAGCAGGCGACGGTACCACAACTGCTACCGTTTTGGCTCACGCAATGGTCAAAGAAGGTCTGCGTAACGTAGCAGCCGGCGCAAATGCGATCGCCCTCAAACGCGGTGTTGACAAAGCAACCACGTTTTTGGTAGAAAAAATTGCCGAACACGCCAAACAAGTAGAAGATTCCAAAGCCATCGCTCAAGTCGGCTCCATCTCTGCTGGTAACGACGATGAAGTCGGCCAAATGATTGCCAACGCAATGGACAAGGTGGGCAAAGAAGGCGTGATTTCCCTGGAAGAAGGGAAGTCTATGACCACCGAATTGGAAATCACCGAAGGGATGCGCTTCGACAAAGGCTACATTTCTCCCTACTTCGTCACCGACACTGAGCGGATGGAAGCGATTCTAGAAGAACCGTTCATCTTGCTGACAGACAAGAAAATCGCTCTGGTACAAGATTTAGTACCTGTGCTCGAACAAGTAGCTCGTTCCGGCCGCCCGCTGTTGATCATTGCAGAAGACATTGAGAAAGAAGCTCTAGCTACCCTCGTTGTCAACAAACTGCGCGGTGTGTTGAACGTGACTGCTGTTAAAGCACCCGGTTTTGGCGATCGACGCAAAGCCATGTTAGAAGATATCGCCGTATTGACCGGCGGTCAACTAATCACCGAAGATGCCGGTTTGAAACTGGAAAACACCAAGCTCGACATGATCGGCAAAGCTCGCCGCATCACCATCACCAAAGACAGCACCACAATTGTTGCCGAAGGTAACGAAGCCGCCGTCAAGTCCCGCTGCGAACAAATTCGCCGTCAAATGGACGAAACCGAATCTTCCTACGACAAAGAAAAGCTGCAAGAACGTTTGGCCAAATTGGCTGGCGGCGTCGCAGTCATCAAAGTCGGCGCAGCTACCGAAACAGAAATGAAGGATCGCAAACTGCGTCTTGAAGATGCGATTAACGCAACCAAAGCTGCTGTCGAAGAAGGAATTGTTCCTGGCGGCGGTACAACTTTGGCTCACCTGACTCCTCAATTGGAAGAGTGGGCTAACAGCACTCTCAAGGGCGAAGAATTGACCGGTGCTTTGATTGTGGCACGGGCTCTGGCTGCTCCTCTGAAGCGGATTGCTGAAAATGCTGGTTTGAATGGCGCTGTCATTGCTGAGCGCGTCAAAGAAAAGCCGTTCAACGTTGGTTTCAACGCAGCGACAAATGAGTTTGTCGATATGTTTGAAGCTGGTATCGTTGACCCTGCGAAGGTGACTCGTTCTGCTCTGCAAAATGCAGCATCTATTGCTGGTATGGTGCTGACAACCGAGTGCATCGTCGTTGACAAGCCTGAACCGAAGGATGGCGCTGCTGCTGGCGCTGGCGGCGGCATGGGCGGCGGCGACTTCGATTACTAAGTCGATCGTTTGATGGGGCGGGCTTTAGGGCCTGCCCTGTTATTTTGATAATTGTTACAGAACGGAACGTGATAGTTTCTTATCATTCCGCTCCTCAATAATTCCACATATTGAGAACCCAGGAAACTCTTGACATCTTAAAACTTCTGTTTTAAGATCGAACCAAACCAATAATTAAATAAAATACTGAACCCTAGCCGGGCGGATAACCGCCTCGGCTTTTTGGGTTTTTACGGCTTTATAACGAGGTGATATCCAAAAACCTAACTCTGGGTGACAGTTAATTCTGAGGATTAAAATGTCGCAAAAAACCGTCTCCCTCTCTAAAAAATGTATTCTGGATACCGATCACGTTTCACTCATTCTCCAGAATAGTCCTCAAGTTATTACCAACGCAGCAAAACATGAGATTTCCGTCACTATTGTCACGGTTCAAGAACTCTTCAATGGCTGGGTTGGCAAGATTAACGATCCGTCCCTGGTGCATAACTTACCTGGACTCTATTCTAAACTTTGGACAACTGTAAAATATCTCCAAACTATTGAGGTACTGGACTTTACACCGGAAGCTGATACTTGTCTCAAGAAACTGTTAAAGGATCACCCGCCCCTGCGGAAAAATCGCCTGCAAAAAGATATGCGGATTGCAGCCATTGCCTTATCCGTCGGTGCTACGGTGATCACTCGCAACCAACGAGACTTTTGTCAAGTTCCCGGACTCTCGATCGAAGATTGGACGCTGTAGTGCGTTGGGGAATCCCGCCGAAGGCATTGCTGCTTTTTCGTATGCTGCGTTGGGGGATAAAACCCAACATTCATCCATCGGGATTTAGTGTGACTTTGGGTTCATAGCGATCGCCCCTTGCGTGAAATGGTGAGGGATTTTTTTTCTGCGATACAATCAAGACAGCACTTAAAAATCGTGATTGAAACATGGTAACAAGCTTAAATGTATTGCAATCCCAACCATCTAGCCAATTGAAAGTGACACTCCTGTTAGAAACTCTCTCATCAGGACAGGTTTCTGCTTCTGTTTTCGAGTTTCCGCACTGTCGAGTTGAAGCAGCAACTCGGGAAGAAGCCATTACCCAACTTCAAACCACGTTGTTAGAAAGACTTAAGCATATGGAAGCTATTTCCTGGGAAGTACCGATTCAGGCTTCAGAACCCACCTGGATGCAATTTGCGGGTGTGTTTAAAGAAGATCCAGATTTTCAAGAAATTATGGACGAGATTCGTGCCGAACGTACCTCTGACGATGACTCTGAAATCGATCCCTCATACTACCTGTAGAGGTGATTTATAGGATAGTAAGCTAACATGAATCTATCATTTAAAGATTTAAGGTTTATTATAGAAGCCATTGAACATCAAATCAATGCCTAAGTAAGTCGGCGAGAAAAAACCACACTATGTTAAAATAAGTAAACATAGAGAATACGTCTACTGAAATAACTCAATATATGGGCGCTAGATTAAGGGTATTTCTCAGTCAAGAGCAAGATAAAACCCTATTAAAACTGAGAACTACGGATGTTCCACAAAAAGTCAAAGACCGAGCAGAAATAATTAGATTAAATGCACATGGCTGGTACGTTGAAAAAATAGCGGCTCATTTTAATTGGACTCCACAAACTGTGAGAGAGGTTTTACATAAATGGCTGCATTTAGGTATGGAAGGGCTTTGGGAATTACCAGGTAGAGGGGGAAAACCGAAGTGGAAAGAAGAAGACATAGAGTTTTTAACAGAATGCCTCAAAAATGAACCACGTACTTACAACAGCGTTCAATTAGCCCAGAAATTAGAAAAAGAGCGTTCTATTAAACTAAGTCCGGATCGATTAAGACGAATACTAAAAAAAAAGGGTTTATTTGGAAACGAGCGAGGAAGAGCCACAAAGGAAAACAAGAAATCGTAGCACGCCAAGTTAAACAAGCCGACTTAGATATGCTGGAACTGGCTGCTGCTGCGGGAGAAATCGACTTAAAATATTTAGATGAATCAGGATTTTGTGCGTGGAGCGAACCTGGTTACACTTATTATAAACGAGGTCAACAAAAAAGGCTCGAACAAACGAAGAGGCGTGGTCGTAGATTAAGTATTGTAGGGCTTCTGCAACATGAAATCAGCTTTGTTTACGGTTTGGTAATTGGCGGTGTCGATCGAAAAGCTTATATCAGAATGATGGAATCAGAAGCCCTAGAAGCCTCTGAGAGTAAACGAATCCGAGTAATAGTACAGGATAATGGCCCGATACATAAATGTCAGGAAGTTCAACAATTATGGTCGAAATGGGAAAGCCAGGGTCTATATATCTTATTTTTACCCAAATATTGTTCAGAAATGAATCCGATAGAATTGGAGTGGCAACATATCAAAAAAGACGAGCTAGCAGGACAAATGTTTGAGGATGAATTAGAGCTCGCTTATGCCGTAATTAATGGAGTAGAAGCTAGAGGGAAAAAAGGAAACTATCGTACAAAACGAATTAAATTTAGCTCCGAGCTGGTTACTTAATTTTTTGTTAGTTGTAAACTTTCCCACCGACTTACTTATCAAGAACGTTTGCAAGTAGAAGATGTAGAGGAGGATGAGGCTGCCGAGCTAGGGAACGATATTAAATTTTTAGAGCTTCTCCACGCAGACATGACGACAACTTTAGAGCAGAATACTTCAGTCAAAACTTTAAGTTATGGTGAGGTTTCTTCGCCAGCTCAGAATGATAAAATTTCAGAAAAATCCCAAAAAATATCGTTTCAAGAATTAGTTAAATTAACCAGGGAGTTGTCACTTAGTGAGCGATTATTTCTAGTAGAGGCGATTACCTCGTCTGTGCGTCAGGAAGTCACTATTAGCCAATAATTAGCCAATTAAAGGAGCTTGAAAAGTTTGTGTGGATGATGATGATATACTGATTAATCGTAAAGTGAGCAGAGATCAGGCAAATGTCAGCCACCATCACAATTAGCAGCAGCCAAATTCGGCAGATATTAAGGAATTAAGGGAATTTTTATTTAGTTTTTAAGACGTTTCAACAACCACCGCAGCAACCATGAAACTTTACCACACTCCCATTTCCGCCACCTCCCGCCGCGTGTGGACCGCCCTCTTAGAAAAAAACCTCGACTTTGAATTAGTAGAAATCCACTTGGACGGCGATCACTTGCAGCCTGAGTTTGTCGCAATGAATCCTTTTCACCGCATCCCTGTTTTGGTCGATGATGACTTCACTGTCGTCGAGTCTATCGCAATTCTTGACTATCTAGAAACGAAGTATCCCGAACCGGCAATGCTGCCAAAAGAACCGAAAGATTTGGCAGTTGTGAGGATGGTAGAAATGGTCACGGTTAACGAACTTGCGCCGGCACTTTACCCCCTAAGCAGTGAAAAAATGGGATGGGGAACTCCCCAACCGCAGGAAATCGCAAAGGCTAAGGAAAAAGTCGATACAGTGTTGAAATTCTTTGAAGGCTTGTTAGACGATCGCCCTTTTTTCGCTAGCAACACTGTTACCTTTGCCGAGTGCGTTGCCGGCACCGTCGTGCCCTTGCTATCTTGGGTTGATGTGTCCCTAGACGGCTATCCTAAAATTAAAGCTTGGTGCGATCGACTAATGTCGCGTCCCTCATGGCAGCAAACTCAATTCACCGAGGCAGATTTGGCGGCTTTCGCATCAAGGAGACAAAAATTTCTCGCACAATCTGAAGCCTCATGAACAAATCAATGGTGAAGCGATCGCTCTTTTTCCTAGCTGTTTTCACCTGCATCCAAATTCCCATCGCAGCAATGGGGCAGCCCGCCGCCCGCTCGAACTACGAAGCAATTAACGCTAAACAGTTCCTTACCGATCGCAAAATTACCGTCTCCAATCCTAAAGATATCGCCGCAAAACTCTTTAGCAGTGACCAAGAATCTGAAGGCAGAAAAAGCGACCAAATTTCAGTTGAATATCCCACGCGAGAAACAGCCGTAATTGTCCAAACCGTCGTCGGTTTAGCTGACGATTCGGTGGCTGCAATGCGGCACCGAATCGAACTCAGACTCAGGCAAAATAAGTGGGAAATTGTCTGGATTGGCCGACAATCGAAGTGTCAACCAAATCGCGGACACCAAGATTGGGCAAGCGGCCTGTGTAGGTAGAAGGGTCGATCGGCTTTTTGCTTAAATTTATTCATCCCGCGTGCCTTGCGAGGAACCAACCTAGGACTTGACGCCACTCACGAAAAACAGAGGCACAGAAAGATTCGCTACCGCTGCTTCCCGATAGAAATAAGTTATTGATTCGTAAGTCCCAGAAGCAGTCTGGGATCGGCGTTGTTCCCTGGCTGCGCGACAATCTTAAAACTATTTTTGGTGTCGATCGCTCTTTTAGTCAAAAAGAGCGATCGAACTCACAAGTTTACTTGCACATGATCAAATTTCCCGCCGAGATGAATCCGGCCACAGGGGCTGAAATCTCAACCCAATTGCGGTCTTCTCCATTCTTATCTTTCACTAACTGGAAATTCGGCACAAGCGTTACTTGACCGTTAGCCGGTACACCACCTTTAACCGCAGAAGTCTTGGAAGGCTCGGTGCGGATAGCTAGACCCCTCGGCGCTACGCGAGGTTCTACTTGGCGGCACAGACTTACTGGGCCCGTTGCTGGTGCTGGTGCAGGTGCGGGCGCTGGCTCTGGTGCTGGCGCTGGTGCTGGTGCTGGTGCTGGTGCTGGTGCTGGTGCTGGCGTAGCTGCTGGTGCGGGTGCGGGTGCTGGCGCTGGTGCCGGTGCTGGTGCTGGCGTAGCTGCTGGTGCTGGCGTAGCTGCTGGTGCTGGCGTAGCTGCTGGTGCTGGTGCAGGCGCTGGTGCTGGTGCCGGTGCTGGTGCAGGCGCTGGCGTAGGTGCTGGTGCCGGACTTGGGGAAGGAGTTTGACTAATTGTGCACGAACCTAAATTACTTTCGTTGTTGGGGTATCCGGTAGCTACATACCCTTTTACGGGAGCGGTAATTGGAATCCAGAGGCGGCCGTCGGAAGCTTTAACAGAAGTAGCGCCTTGGGACACCGTTACCTGAGTGTTAATTGGTACACCGCCAACTCTAGGGGATTTGGGGTCTGGGTTCTGGCGAACGGTCAAACCTTCTTTGGGAGTGACTTTGCGACAAATGTTGCCAGCTTGGGCTATTTGAAAGGTGGCGCTATCTTCAAATGAACTATTTTCAGCATCCTGACTGGCAGTGGATGTTGATGGGGCGGCAACGCCGATCGCATTTGCTTGCACACTTCCGGCTGCGATCGCGATCGCGCCCAGCAATGCAGCGGGTTTGTTCCAGTAACTCAAGTTTTTCATTTCCGTTCAACTCCTCATCTGATCAAAACTATTATCTTTATTGCAGGTCAATATAGCAAAAAAATCGATTTGTCTTCCAGGAAAAAGCTCATATAACATTTTTTATGGCTGTACGTCAAGTTTTATATATAAAATTTAATTTTTGCTGAGAGTTAAGCCCAGACAAATTAAGCTGCTACGCCGATAAATTGTTCGTTATGGCAGAGCGGGGGAGGGGGAGAAGACGAGAGGGGGAAAGCGGGGAGAGTGAGGGAGTGGGAAAGTCAACAGTCAAAAGTTAACTGTTAACTGTTTAAATGGGTGAGAGTTTACTAGAAATGCAAGTCCTTTCTTGTCCGTCAATATCTTGTCAGGTGTTGGTTAAACCCTTTAGCTGCAAGTGGTTGCAGTTGAATAATATTTTGCTGCATTTCCGGTGAATTCTTGGCAGCTTCGAGAGCGAGATGGTGCTCTCCATGCTCCAAGATGCTGCGTGACAGGCGATTAGTGCGATCGACCCCTTCGTCGTAGTGGGGTGTCGGAAGCCGGATACAGTTCTTCGAGCTCGCTCACATAACTCCACTGTCGATCGTACCTTAACTTAAACAGGACTTAGGCACTCAAGGGCGTTAAATCAAGGGCTTGAGACTTGTGTTGAGCGTAGCCGAAACATTGCTTCAATGCTTTGTCTTGGGAGAGAAAATCGTAGTACGTCCTTAAGTCCTATTAAAATTGTGGCAAACAGCGCAAATCGCTCGCATTGACACGATGGCTAGCGTCAATTTGATAAAATTTTCCAAAACGGAAACTTATCTGCTTGAGGCACAGTTGTCTTTTTGTGGCTAAAGCCACCGCGCGATCAGCGACAGTTACTGTAGCTGTTTCCAAACGGTTTTGTTCCTGTGGAGACATTTCCATTAAGGATTATAGTCCAATGATCAATGGTGATTATCTCCTTTTAAAGAATCTCAGTGTCTTTAGATCGGAAATTATTAAGAAACAGCCTTAC
>NZ_JAUBSA010000055.1:0-44245 GCF_036702115.1 Microcoleus sp. LAD1_D5
GATTTTAAACCATCCTAATCTTTCTTCAGTCTTGTCTTATGGTACTTTGGCTGCTTAAAAACTGTCCGGAGTATTGTAGGGGGAATAGGCATTAATAATAGATGATTCCGCAATTTTGAAAAAATGGCACGCTAACCGCAGGCATGGGAAAAAAATATATCCTAGAAATTGGCAAGACGGATAACTACCTAGTCTGAGCAACCACAGATATATGTCAGCAATTCAGTTTTTTACCCTAAAAATAGGTAAAAAATTCGTAATAAAAACTTCAAAATTTTATTGCACGACGGGGAACTAACAACTTTATTCCTTACTGCCAAAGGCTTAAAAAATGAAAACACAAACAATATTGTTTACTGGATTTAACTTGAACGGAATCCCCGAAGAAGTATTGACAAAGATATCGCAAATATTTACAGCTACCCTATTTAAAATAGGTGATAATCCTGTATCGCTGCAGTCACTTGTGGAACTGATTGTATTGTTTATGGCTATCCTTGTGATAGCACGATCTTTCACGAACTTTCTTAAAGAACGCTTGTTAGTCAGACTGGGAATTGACGAGGGAAATCGGGAAGCAATCGCAGTAATTATTGGGTATTTAATAGTAGCTTTGGGAGTAATAGTCGCCATCCAAAGCATCGGCTTCAACCTCGCTTCTTTTGCAGTAGTTGCGGGGGGATTGGGAGTCGGAATTGGCTTCGGAATCCAAGATTTAACAACTAATTTTGTCAGTGGCTTAACGCTGCTTTTAGACAGGCCCGTGAAAGTCGGAGACTTTGTGGAATTAGAAGGATTAATGGGAATCGTCAAAAAAATCTCGATTCGATCGACCATCATCGAAACAAGTGAGGACTCTAGCGTCATAGTTCCCAACAGCAAAATGATTAGCAACAAAATTGTTAACTGGAGTTACGAAAACTCGCTACTCTGTCTGCGAGTTCCGGTAGAAGTAGCGGAGAATAGTAACCCGCTGTTAGTGACAGAAACTTTGTTAAATATTGCTTACGCGGAAGCGGGAGTTTTGTACGAACCTAATCCGAAAGTATTGTTTGTCGAGTTTGGTGATGATAGTTTTAAATTTGAACTTTTAGTTTGGACGGACAGGCCGACTGAAAGAGAAGTAATTAAAAGTTCTTTGAATTTTGCAATTGAATACAATTTCCGCCACCAAAAAATCGAATTTCCATTCAATGACAGAGAAATTTATTTGCAAAACCCCGAAGTTCTGTTGTCAATGTTCAACAACAAAGAAACTGCAATAGACCTCCCGAACAGTTACTCGGAAAATGAGCAAGAACCGCCACTTTTTGCAGAGAAACTGAAAAAGCGATCGTCCCTTAGCTGTTTGCTACGAGAGGTGGAATACTTTGAAAATCTGACCGATCTTGAATTGCGGCAATTGATTGAAGTTGGATATCGCAAACGGCTGCGATCGCAAGAATTTTTATTTCACGAAAACGACCCCGGAGATGCTTTTTACATGATTCTTTCAGGTTCAGTCGAAGTTTTTGTCGAAGCTATTGACAAACACCTGAATAACCTCGGCACTGGTCAGTTTTTCGGGGAACTTTCTTTGATGTTGGGAATTCCGAGAACTGCTTCGGTGAGAGCTTTGGAAGAAACAATTTTGTTTGCGATCAATAAAGAAGGTTTCCAGAAAGTTTTAACTGAACGACCGGATTTATCTGAACAGATAATTAAAGAAATAGTCAAACACAAAGAAGAACTCAGCGAGAGACACCAACAACTTCGAGAAATGGAATTGGTAGATGCAGCGGAAGACGATGAAAATCCTGTAGAATGGGTGAGAAAACGGCTAAAAAATCTATTTAGTATTTGAAATAATTTCTATGACGCGATTTATTCACGATCTTTTTGCCAAAGAATACCTGGAGGAATTGCTGTCGCCGATCGGAACGGTGAATATCGGCCGCGATGTGACTTCCGAAGTCCGAGAAATCGATGTTTACTTCACTCCCAGCACCGCAATTCCCGAATACTCAGACACCCTGGGATTATTGGGCAAAATGGCAAGCACAACTGCCATTTTTGAACCGTTTCGCAATCCAGCCAACGTCAGCGAAATTTGTAGCTGTCTGGGCAAGTTATTGGATGTGCGAGGTGAATTGGAGCGAAAATTTAGGAGAGAAAATACTCGCTATGATGATGCTCAGTTACCCAAACTGTGGATTTTGATGCCCACAGCATCGAAAGCATTGGTAGATAGCTTTAATGCGATACCAGACACAGAGAATTGGATGCAGGGCATTTATTTTTTGGGTGAATCTTTGCGAACTGCAATTGTGGCGATTCACCAGTTGCCAGAAACTCCAGACACCCTGTGGTTGAGGATTTTGGGCAAAGGGGGAGTGCAGCAAAGGGCTATTTCCCAATTAAGCGGTTTAGCTGCAGACGATCCGTTGCGGATTATCGCGCTAGAATTGCTGTATCGGTTACAGTCAAATTTAGTAACCGATGCGCCACAAGAATTAGAGCCAGAAGAGCGGGAGTTAATTATGGCCATTGCACCACTTTTTCAACAACAAATACAAGCCGCACAGCAACAAGCTAGAGAAGAAGGACTAGAACAAGGACTAGAACAAGGGCTAGAACAAGGGCTAGAACAAGGACTAGAACGAGGCAGACAAGAACAACAGCGCTTAATATTAGAAAACTTTCTGCGAGTTAGATTTGGAGAATTAAGTCCAAAAATGACAGTTTTTCTCTCTCCAATATCCAACTTGGCGGCGGCGGAATTTACAGTTTTGTTGCTGGCAATATCGATGCTGACAGTCGATCAAACAGGGCGCGAAGCAGCCGTTAAATTGTTAGCTGAAAGTGCGTTGCAAATGCGATCGCCTGAATTGGGCGATATTCTGCCTACAGCCGTTACTAATTTATTGGCATTGCCTGTGGCAGAATTGACATTGTTTGTAGAACAACTGCCACAGTTATCGGCTGAGGAATTGAGGGAACGGTTAGGGAAAACACCTGACTAAAACCTGCGATCGCAGCCATAAAGGGATCTCGCTCTTTATGGCATTTAAATCATTCTCGAATAAAAATCCTAGATTTTGTCGATCGCACTTTAGGAATTGGACTGCGGGCCTAAAATCAAGTGCAGCAGACCGTCGATCAGTCGATCGCGCTCCATTGGGATAATATCTTTACCGTGCATCATCTCCTGCATTAACTGGAAATATACCAAAGATCCAATAAAAATCCGTGCCGTTGCCTCCGCATCGGGCAATTTTAACTCTGGATGCGATGCCAAATATTGAGTAAGCCGCTCAATCCCCGGTTTACCTAAGTTTCTCACAAAGGTCTGCGCTAGCTGGGGAAAACGCCCCGACTCCGCAATCACTAACCTCACAAAATTGAGATATTCTGGTTCCTGAATCGCCTGATCCAATATAGTTGTGGCAACGAATCGCAGCGCTACGGCGGGTTCTTCATCCAGAACTGTAAAATGGACTTTTTTTCGCGCCAGCCGCTGTACCAAAGCCGCGAATAATCCTTCTTTATCTGCAAAATAGCTGTAAACCGTGGCTTTGGAAACTCCGCCCGTCTTCGCTACCTTGTCCATACTCGTCCCCGCGTAGCCGTGGGCTAAAAATTCTTGCATCGCACCTTGCAGGATTTGCTCGGTTTTGTCACTTGCTGCTGCGTCTGGTTCGATCGGTTTTGCCCTTGCCATACCTTGCTTCTGTAATTTTTATTTGGGATCTTGACATTATTATACTGAACGGTTTAGTATAGAGAGGCATCGGAACTAAACCGTTTAGTTTTATTTTCTCACAAAGAGGTATGTCATGGTACACCAACCAACAGCAGACGGCTTATCCTCAAGTCCATCCCTAGTTAAACAACTCCTAGTTGTGGCAGCAGTAGCAACCCTGGGGGCAGCGGGAACCACAGGCTACACGATCTGGCGATCGCGCATACCCGATCCCAATGCAGTAGCCGCAGCAGCAGCCGTCGCAGCATCCCAATTAACCACAGTTACAGCCTTGGGGCGACTCGAACCCAGAGGAGAAGTAATTAAAGTCTCCGCCTCCGGTGCGGCGGAAGGGAACCGGATCGATCGACTTTTGGTAAAAGAAGGAGACAGGGTGAAAACAGGTCAGGCGATCGCAATTCTGGACAGCCGCGATCGCCTCTCGGCCGCCCTCGACCAAGCTCAAGAACAAGTGCGCGTCGCCGAAGCAAACCTAGCAAAAGTGAAAGCCGGAGCCAAAAACGGGGAAATTCAAGCCCAGAAAGCAACCATTGCCCGCTTACAAGCCGATCGCAGCAACGAAATTACAGCGCAACAGGCGATCGTGGCGCGTCTAGAAATCGATCGCAGCACCGAAATTGCAGCGCAACAAGCCACAATTGCCCGCATCAGGGCCGAACAACAAGGAGAAATTCAAACCCAACAAGCCACAATTGCCCGTCTACAAGCCGAACTCCGCAACGCCATAAGCGAAGATCAGCGCTACTCCCAACTGTATGAACAGGGAGCAATTTCCGCTTCAACTAGCGACAGCAAAAGCCTCGCCGCCGAAACAGCCCAACAGCAAATCAACGAAGGAAAGGCAAAACTGAATCAAATTCGCCAATCCCGCCAACAACAAATTAACGAAGCCCAAGCCAAACTCAATCAAATTCAACAATCCCGCCAACAGCAGATTAACGAAGCGCAAGCCAAACTCAGCCAAGTTGAGCAATCTCGACACCAGCAAATTGACGAAGCCAAAGCAAATCTCGATCGCATCGCCGAAGTGCGTCCCGTTGACATAGCAGCAGCCGCCGCCGAAGTCAGTTCCGCCGCTTCAGCAGCCAAACAAGCCAAAGCAAATCTTGATCTAGCTTACATCCGTGCTCCCAGAGACGCCCAAGTCCTGAAAATTCACACCCATCCGGGAGAAAAAGTGGGAAACGACGGCATTGTCGAACTCGGACAAACTCGCGAGATGCTAGCTGTTGCGGAAATCTACGAAAGCGATGTGGACAAAGTACGCCTCGGACAAACCGCCAAAATTACTAGCGATGCTTTGACCGGCGAATTGCGGGGAACTGTCGAACATATTGGTTTGCAAGTGCAGCGACAAAACATTGTTAACACCGATCCTTCTGCGAATATTGATGGTCGAATTGTGGAAGTAAAAGTGCGCTTAGATGAAGCTTCCAGCCAGAAAGTAGCGGGATTAACCAATTTGCAAGTCAAAGTGGCGATCGGGGAAATTAAAGATTAAGAAGACTTAAACCGCAGGGTAGCTTTCTTCAATCGAAAATCCAAAATCTAAAATCTAAAATCATATGCTTGGACTCATAAAACCCTTACAACAATTAAGACGCAGAACTTCCCTCGGATGGCTGCAACTGAGTCACGACAAAGGGCGAATGCTCGTTGCAGTAGCAGGAATTGCCTTTGCTGACGTTTTGATGTTCATGCAGCTAGGCTTTCAAAATGCGCTTTACACCAGCAATACGCGGCTGCATCAAAGCTTGCAAACAGACTTAGTTTTGATTCACCCCCAAGCGCGAAATTTGATTAATTTGTCTTCCTTCCCCAGGCGCAGATTGTATCAAGCAATGAACGTACCGGGCGTGAAATCAGCCGAGCCGCTTTACGTAAAAATTGCTAACTGGAAAAATCCCGAAACTCGGCGCGAAACGTCGCTGATGGTTGTGGGTTTCAATCCCGATCGCCCTGCATTTGCGCTTCCAGAAGTTAACCAAAATTTGAGCGCGATTAAATTGCCGGATACCGTGTTGTTCGATCGAGCTTCTAGGGGAGAGTACCAGGGGACGATCGCGCAAATCGATCGAGGAAAAGCCGTTAAAGCTGAGGTTGAGCGACGCACTATTAACGTCAGCGGTTTATTCACAGTGGGAGCATCTTTTGCCGCCGACGGTATTTTGATGACTAGCGATCAAAATTACCTGCGCCTGTTTGCGAGACAAAACGCCGCGAGTGTTAATGCCGGATTAATTCAACTGCAACCGGGTGCTGACCCCGTGGAAGTTCAACAAGTTTTGAAAGCATACTTGCCGCAGGATGTCAAGGTACTAACCAAACAAGAATTTATCGATTTTGAGAAAAACTATTGGGCTAAGAATACTGCGATCGGCTTTGTGTTTAATTTAGGCGTAGCGATGGGTTTTGTAGTTGGGGTGATTATTGTTTATCAAGTTCTCTCCACCGATGTCAGCGACCACATGGGAGAATACGCTACTTTCAAAGCGATGGGCTACCGCAATGTTTATTTACTCGGCATCGTTTTTGAAGAAGCTCTAATTCTTTCCCTCCTCGGTTTTTTGCCGGGAGTAGGAGTCTCTTTCGGCCTCTACTCTTTAACTCGCAAAGCTACAAATTTACCCCTTTATATGACGCTGCTTAGAGCAGTTATAGTATTACTTTTGAACGTGATTATGTGCACTATTTCGGGAGCAATTGCCACTCGCAAGCTGCAAGCAGCAGATCCGGCAGATATGTTTTAAGGCAAAATGAATCAGTTTATAATATTCGGCGGTTGAAACCGCTACTACACAAACGAAGTCCGCCTGCGCGGACTAAAGAATAAAGGGGGTATTAAAGCCAGATTTGCTATAAAGTGCTTGCAACACACATAGTTGTGGTAATCATTCTCTTCTTTTTACTCTGCATTATCGGCGAAGAAAGCGGTTTATTCTTAAATCTCAAACCTCAAACCAATAAGTTATGAATTCTACTACTCTCTACCCAACAACCAACGCATTACAGATTCCTGCACCTGTAATTTCCGCGCACCAACTCGACCACTACTTCGGTCAAGGTCAACTGCGAAAACAGGTACTTTTTGACATTAATCTCGAAATTAAAGCAGGTGAAATTGTGCTGATGACGGGGCCTTCGGGTTCGGGAAAAACAACGCTTTTAACTTTGATTGGCGGATTGAGATCCGGTCAATCGGGAAGTCTCAAAATTATCGGTCAAGAAATGTGCAAAGCGAGTTCAGACCAATTGGTAAAGGCGCGACGCAAAATTGGCTATATTTTTCAGGCGCACAACTTGCACCGCAGTTTGACGGCGCTGCAAAACGTGCAGATGGGTTTGGAAGTTCACGGAAATTTGTCGCGTTCTCAAATGCGCGATCGCTCTGCAAAAATGCTAGAGTTAGTAGGACTGGAACAGCGGATTAACTATTATCCAGATGATTTGTCAGGGGGACAAAAACAAAGAGTTGCGATCGCCCGCGCTTTGGTCAGTCAACCGCAAATTGTTTTGGCTGACGAACCGACAGCCGCCCTGGACAGCAAATCCGGTCGCGAAGTGGTGAATTTGATGCAGCAATTAGCCAAAGAGCAAGGCTGTACTATTCTGTTAGTAACCCACGATAACCGAATTTTAGATATTGCCGATCGCATCGTTCACATGGAAGATGGAAAATTAGCCTAATTTTTAAATTTCCGAAGAATAGACATCACCCATAACTCCCTCATTTTCAATTTTGGATGTTAAAATTTAATCCAAAATTGCCACACCCCAATCTAAACTCGTCCTGGGACTGTTCACTAATTGCTAACAACCAATCCTGGGCGGTCAATCCCCAAATTTTTCTGATACATGGCTTCGAGTGTGGGCATCGACGATTCCACAGAACCACCATAACGGCGAAAAGATGGCCAGATGTAAGCGAGTTTTCTCACTGCTGACTCTAATCGACCCGCTTCTATATCTTCTAAGGCACCTTTTTCTCGGATTAACTCTATAGCCATCCAATCTTGATTTTCTGGGCTGAAATCGCGGACGCCAAATTTTTTGGCAAATCTGTCCCACGTGGTGCTGAGAAACTGATATCGCCCCGCTGCATCGGAACAGAGTTTTTTGCGGTAACGACGACCGCACCTCATTTCCCTGGGGTGATCTTGAAAGCTGACAAATTTGGTGCCGGTGTACTGGGTGCGGTAGCCGTCGGGGCTAGCGGTTCCTTCGGCGGCGGCTATGGTGTCGAGAAAGGCTTTGACTCGACGTTCGGGTCCGATGCTATCGAGTCTGCTATCCTGTCTGGGAGCTGGTGAATTCAGGGTTGCAGTTTCGGGTGATCGATCGCGATCGATGTTATTCTCTCCTTTGTCTGGTGAATCGAGGGCCGCAACTTCCTGCAGGCGTTTCGGGGTGGGCGAGCTTCCTGCCGAGACCGATTGTCCCCACAGCAGCCTCGGCGTCATTCGACCTAAGAAAAAGCACAAACAGATTAAGAAACCCCAATAGAGTTGAAAACGAAGGCGTTTGGAGCGATTCCGGCGCAGAATGGGCCACCGGTGAAGGGGGAGTGTTGCGGGCAAAATTTTCGTTTGCTGGCCGAAGGCGAACAGCGATTTCAGCGCTACTAAGGTTTGCTTGTAAAAACGTGGTGGAAGTTTCCGAGCTCTCATCGCTGTGGCGAAAGTCTCGACATCTGTCAGAGTAACTTGTGCCAGCGGTTTTGCGACAAACACTCGAAAATGGTTAGCCGCCTGCCAGCTAAAGTGCCGGTTGCGGGGGGATTGGCGGTTTACCCACAGGCGAATTAGCTCCATGTCTGACATAGGGAGCAGGTGGCGTCCCAGATGTTTTGATGCGTACAAGAGTACCTCCTGATATCACTTATAGTTGAAGGTTCCCAGTTATAACGGATGAGTGAAACAGGGATCAAGGGAAACTGGCTTCAACCATACTAAGTGATACTACTAAGCGCTCACCGGGTCAAGCTGAAGGGCGGATTGTTCGAGCAGTTGAGTGTAAAGTTGACTGAGTTGAGAGGCGATACCGTCCCAACTGAAATAGGTTTCGACGCGCTGGCGGCCTGTGTGTCCGAGTTGCTGGCGCCATACTGAGTCAAGTAACAAGCGATCGATCGCATCAGCAAAAACTGCTTCATTTTTCGGCGGCGCGAGCAAACCTGTTTCTTGTGGCACTACAGTATATTTGAGCCCTCCCACGTCGGAGGCGACTACGGGCGTGCCACTGGCCATCGCTTCAATGGCGACTAAACCGAAGGGTTCGTAATGGCTGGGAATGACGCACACATCGGCGGCGGCGTAGTAGGCGGGGAGAATCTCTCGGCTTAAGGCGCCGGAAAAACCCGTAATGTCGCTCAGACCGAGTTCTTCAACGAGGCAGCCGATACGATCGCGCTCTTTGCCGTCGCTTTCCCCCGGACGCCAGCCACCAGCAATTATTAGTTTTAAATCGGCTTTGCGAAGCGCGGACATACTGACGGCGCGGACTAAGGTTTCGATTCCCTTGCGGGGGTCGAAACGGCCTACGTACAACACGACTTTGGTTTCGGGGGCTATGCCCAAGTGGCGGCGGGCGGTCGATCGGGCGATCGAGCCGAACCGTTCTATGTCGGTACCGCAGGGAATGATGTCAATATTTCCTTTGGAGGAAACCAGAGACCTCATGTGTTCTTTTTCTTGGGGACTGGTAGCCACCACGCGATCGGCTGTTTCCAAAAGTGTTTTTTCGACTTGCAGCCTGGTTTTGGCAATCATCGGAATTGTCGAAACCGACTTGTATTTAATTGCTGCCAAAGAATGGTAAGTGTGAACTTGCAGCAGAGGTTGCGATTTTTTCAACTCCATTCCCACCCAAGAAGACAGCCAGTAATTTGTATGAACTAACGAATATTGAAAGCCTGACTCTAACTGAAACTTCTGAAATTCTTGAACAAAGGTTGGCAAATATCCGTAAAGTTCGTCGCGGGGAATAAATTCTTGTGGCCCTGCTACTAGCCGAATTGTCCGGCAATTGGAACTGTGCTCTACAATTCTTGCTTGTTGGCGATCGGATGAGCGGGTGAACATATCAACTTGCCACCCCTGTTTCGCCAGAGATTCTCCTACTTGACGCACGTAAACATTTTGTCCGCCCGCTTCTTCTTTGCCAATTTCCACAGCGGGATCACCGTGTACGGAGATGAGAGCGATGCGTTTTTTAGTTAATGAAATCATGATTGTTTACCAAAATTTAAAAATATTTTAGGAGAAGATTGAAAGTGCAATTTTGGCTGCTGCGCCGGGACTGGAATCTTCTAGGTAATTTGTATTAAAGTCAAAATGCGGGATCGATAAATCATCCTTCAGGGATAAGTTGGAGGAAAAAATTGAAAGACGAGTTCCTTCTGCTGACAGAGACGTGCAGCAGCTCAAACTCTAGATAATCTGAATAGAAATGAACGAGGGTGAAGGGAATTTTCCGTATCCTTGCCTGTGTCAAACTCGCACCTTCTAGCCATATCTAACTAGAGCCTGCTTTCAGCTTGCTGCTAGAGATGCGAGGTCAGCAGAAGGTAGAATTTTACCCCTCTGAATAAATAAGTAGAGCTTTCGAGAAAGCAGAAGTCGGTCGTCCCGAAGACCGAATTTTACAGGGGAAGCGAAAAAAAAAGCAAAGTTATTGCATTCAAAATTTTTCTTTCGTTCCGCCTTGCACCTTCTGCCTTTTTCCCTCTTCCTTCTTGCTTATTCTGTCAAACCCGGAGTGCGAGTTCAACCTCAAATTTCCCGTTTGTCTAATGTTAAGAGTTCTTCCGAGGTTTGCGTGCGGAGGATTCCCCGTTTTCGCTGTTGAGGATATTCTTTTGCGAACCTTGCATCCTGGACCCGTATCGGTTAGCCCAAACTTGGGTAAACTCGGCACCTAAGAAGAGAATTTGAGCGGAATAATTAATCCAAAGCAGGATAATCACGAACGATCCCGCAGCACCGTAGGTAGAGGCAATACCGCTACCTCCGAGGTAAACTCCAATTAGGGATTTGCCGATCGTAAACAGCATTGAGGTGATGGCGGCGCCGATCCAAACATCATTCCAGGCAAGATGGACATCGGGCAAAAGTTTGTAAATTAAGGCAAAAAGCAGCGTAACTACGCCAAAGGAGATAGCAAAGTCCACAATCTGCCAAATACCCACTGGTAATTGCAGCCTGCTGTTCAACCAATAGCTGACGGCAGCTAAAACGGCGCTAAGGACTAAAGATACTAGCAGTAAAAAGCCTATGCCTAAAATCATCGCAAAAGACAATACTCGGTCTTTGAGGAATCCCCAGATGCCGCGTCCCGGAGGCGGTGAAACATTCCAAATAGTATTGAGGGCTTCTTTGAGATTCGTAAAAACGTTAGAAGCGCCCCACAAAAGTGTAGCGATGCCGACTAGAGTAGCAATCATTCCCGACTTGGGTTCGGAGGCTTTAAGAATCAGTTCTTGGACAGTTTGGGCGCCATCTTTACCGATTAAACTTTGGAGTTGGGCGACGATTTGACCTTGGGCTGCCTCTGCACCAAAGACTAAACCGACGATCGCAATCACGATAATTAGCAGCGGGGCAAGGGAGAAGACTGTGTAATAGGCTAGGGCGGCGGCTAAGGTTGGCGCTTTATCTTCTTGCCATTCACTAAAAGTTTGTTTGAGCAGCGATATGACTGTTTTTAATTTCACGGCATTTGGTTTCCTTATACTTATCGTCCAAGGGATTATAGTAGGTTAAGAGTTTTTTAGCCTCGGCCACAAGATAGATTTATCGATTAGCAAATTCGGAAGATTACTTTTATGTCAGATTCCCAGACAACTTTTAACAGCACCGATGTAAAATCGTCCAAAAAAGCAATTTCTTGGGCAAAAATGAGCGCATTAGTAGCGGTGGTCAATTTCTTGCTGGTGCTTTTCCATTTCACTTACCTTCAGTTGCGCCCTGTTTATCAAAGCTATTTTCCGGGTTTAGTTAAAATTTATGACCCGATTAAAGGGATTGATTCAAGTTTGCCCAATCCCGAATATTTGAAAAGCGCTGACCAGTTTTGGCGAATAGATACGTTTTTTATTGGTTTTTTTGGGGCGGAATTTTTGATTAAAAGTCTGTTCCATACCCGCCGTAAACCGGGGGTAACTTGGTTGGATTTTGTGCTGAGGCGCTGGTACGAGGTGTTTCTGGTGATACCGATTTGGCAGGGGTGGCGGATTCTGCCGGTATTGGTGCGGCTGCACAAGTCGGGTTTGGTGAATCTCGATCGCGTAGTTACTCAAGTTACCTACGAACCGGTGGCTTATTTAGCGAATACGATGTCGGAATACATGATGGTGCGGTTTATCAATCAAGCTAAAAGTTCGATCAAACAGGGCGACGCGGCGCAGATGTTGCTGGCGCAGCAGCCGTACCTTCACGTCAATCAGGACAATACGATCGAACAAATTACCAAGCGGATTTTGGATCTGACAATTTACAAAGTTTTGCCGCAGGTGCAACCGGATTTGGAAGAATTGCTGCACCACAATTTGGAAACAACAATCAAACAGTCGGATTTTTATCAAATCCTGCAAAATTTCTCTCCGATTAATATTTGGCCGACCGAGATGACGGAACAGGTAGCGAATTATTTGGCTCAAACTGCCGTGGATGTGGTAGCTACTACTTATGAAGACGATAAAGGTCGAAAAATTCTCGATAACTTCAGCCAAGAATTTAATCAAAGTTTGCGACGGGAATTGCAAGATGAGAAAACTCTCGGAGAATTGCAGTCGCTGCTGTCGGATTTGTTGGAAGAAGTGAAGTTGAATTACATTCAAGGCGGGTTGAAGTCCGATCCGGTGCAGACTTTTACGGAAATTAACTCGCTCCGGGGAGTAAGGGAGAGTTGATACAGGAATGAGTTCCGGTGTTGTGAATTAGATTTTTTTAACGAACCGATGAAACTCGCGTTAGCCCTATTATCGCGAAGGAGGATAAGAGAAGAGAAAGAGTTTACAAGTTCTACGGGTAAGGTGCGCCGAGGCGCACCTAGGAATAAGGGTAGTGGGGATATCCGAAATGTCGCGGAATAAAGCTATCTGAATCCCAAGCTAAAATAAAAGAATTAACCTAAAACCTCTATCATATTAGATATCTATCTTGAACAACCTTACTTGCCTGGAAATAGAAGTCGCTCAAACAATGCTGAGATTAGCAATGTTGCTGGGCTTAACCCTTTTAATCGCGTTTTTTGTGGCGTCAGAACTAGCATTAGTATCAGCCGATCGCCATCAAATCCGCCAACTTGCCCACTTGGACGATCGCCCAACCGCTAAAACCGCCGAACTCGTCCACCAAGCTCAAAACAACATACCGCATTACCTGTCTGTGACTCAAACTGGCACAACAGCAGGGAGTTTGCTGTTGGGTTGGTTGGGTGAGGGAGCGACTGTACACTGGATCGAACCGTGGATCGACAAATTGCCGATCGGTCATTTTCCCGCTATGCTGACTGCTCATTCGATCGCAGTTCCCGCAGCTTTCATCTTAGTAACTTACATAGAAATAGTTTTAGGAGAGCTAATCCCCAAAGTATTAGCAAACCACGCCCCTGAACGCACCGCTTTGCTGTTAATGCCGGCCCTCGAACTCTGCTCAAAATTACTGTGGCCGCTGCTAGCAATTCTCAACGGTACCGTGCGGCTGCTGACTGGTTGGATTACCAGTAAAGAGTCTCAACCGCTGCTGTCAAATTCCCAGGTAACTCTCGTCCAAAAAGATGCTCATTCGGCACTAATTTCTGGCCTATGGGAACTGACAGCAGTTAACGAAAAACTCGGGTTAAACCTGCCAACCAACCAAGCTTACCAAACAATCGCCGGATTCGTGATCCACAATTTAGGTAAAATGCCCAATCAAGGCGATCGGCTATTGTGGGGCGAGTTAGAAATAGAAGCAGAAAATGTAGTAGAAGGCAGTTTAGAAACAGTGCTCTTGCGTCAGGTAACTCGCCCCTTATTTGAGCCACAACATCCAGAACTTGTGTTAAATTGAGCCTAAATCAGGCTTAAATACTTCCTCTATCTATGTGTGTGAGGTTGTAATTAGTCGCTCAGTGCGACAATGTACCAGAAATCTGCAAATTGCATAAAGCACAGTTTATGAGGTGGATATGCTAAAAACACTTTGGGCTACTGTTCGACAAGGGAAAATTGAACTGCTGGAGTTATCAGAGTTACCGGAAGGGGCAAAAGTATTAGTAACACTCTTACCTGATGATGAAGCTGAGTTTTGACTTCAAGCGAGTCAAACATCACTAGATAGAGTTTGGGACAATACTGAGGATGATGTTTATGCCCAGCTCCTCTAAAAATGACATAATTTTTTTAGTTAGATATCCCTTTTCAAACTTGTCTAGTTCTAAGGTAAGACCAGCAATAGTTGTGAGTGCGCCGCACGTATCTCAAGACATTATGATTGTGCCATTGACAAGCAAAACTGCATCCTTACTGGAGGGTGAGTTCGTACTTGCTGAATGGTCAACAGCAGGGTTAAATGTGGCTACAGCAGTCAAGCGAGGTTTGTATACAGTGCATGAAAGCTTGGTTGTAACGACGCTTGGCAAATTAGCGGATTCTGATGCTGAGCGACTTGAGCAATCTCTTCGAGGCTGGTTAGGGTTGTAGTGCAGCTATAAGCTATACAGTATAATATTTCCTGTTTGTCGGGTTTCGCATAAGGAGGGCGATCGCTTATTATTTGATACTCTCAACCTCTATTGTGTTACTTGCGTAAGTCCTAAAGTAATCCATGTCGCCCAAAAAGTTTGCGAAAAAAATCTTCTACAACTTGCTTTCCGGGATCTCCTTGTAGCTCGTAACCACCAAAACGATACACTTCATATCCCCTCAACTTTAATTCACGATCGGCTGCAACCATCTCAGCATAGAGCCGAGGACTTGCTGTGCCGTCGTCATTTGCATAATGCTGCTTACCATCAACTTCAATAACCACGCGCTGTGAGTGAGGTAATAGTAAGAGAAAATCCATACGCTGTTGGGGTAGCACTTTCTGCCCATTGCGCTCACGAACTGTGTAGGGGTCATAGTGCAAATAAATTTGAGGGATTAAAGCTGGTGGTTCCTGCATCAATGGATGAATTCTTTCAAAATAGCTATTAAACAATAAACGTTCAGGCACAGAGCCAAGTGAGTCACACAATCGCTCACGTAAAGCTTTCTCCGTTTCACTACTAATAGGATCTGTGTTAGTGAGTGCTGCCCACCATTGGACTAAATTAGACCAGGATAAACCTGATGATGGTACTGATTCTTCATAAACTAAGCAGTTTTTGTCATTTCGAGTAATCCGAATATCATTATTCACAGCATCAACCAAGACAATCTCTGGCTTATGCCCGTTTGAAGCAAATATCAAATTCTTAACTCGACTAGGTACACCTCCTTGTAGCTTAGTAGCTTTATAAACTGGACAACCAGACATCTGCTCTGTTGGATTTAGTCGAAATCCATCCTTGACTAAGTATAAATTGATCAGCTCAGCGTACTCCGCTTGACTCTCTGAATCTCGAACAATAGGGTGTATTACCTGCTCTAGGAAATGTAAAAAACGCTGATCTGATAATTGAAGAATATCAAGACACGTGAAGAATAAATAGTCTTCCTCCCAATCATAGTTATTTACCATGTGTTGCCAGATATCACGAGAGGGGATTTCTGACAATTTCCAAGTCCGCTCTAAAAAATCCAAAAGTTGAAGCTTACCATAGATGTTCTTTGGTAAGAGAGCTTCAATAATATTTCGTCTAGTTAGTTCAGTAATCAGCATAATTCTAGCGAGTGAATTTACAAAATATTTTATTATAACAAGTATAAAAACCAGCTCTCTATTTAAAAAAATTATACAATACTTGGAAAAGTCTGTTTTACGATTAGCATCCTTACTGTTTTAGCGCTGAAAAGTGCCGTTAATCCCGCCATCAACCATTGCATTTGGGGTGGCCAGTGGAGCCAACTGACGATACCCCAGAGGAGTAGAATTACCAGCGTTGCCTTGAGCAGGCGATCGCCATAAATACGGACATTATTAATTGATCGATAAGTGCTGGTTCGCACTGTATTCGCTACACCCTTGCCACCGTTAATCATTAATTAGAGATATTTTACCAGTAAACCCGATACAAACAGCGGCGCGATCGCACTTTTTCAAGCAACAGCAAGCTCGATCACCCTTGAATCCCATTTCGATATCTTGTCGGGCGAGCCGCTGCCCGCCCTACGCGAGATGCATTTACTTCACAGCCAGCTCGATCGCACCCCCAACCAACTGCTCGTAATCCGCCAACAACCACGGAGGCAAACAAGTCTTCGCATCCTGAACCCGCAACTGTCCAGGGCGACAATACAGCATCGCCGCCAACAAATTATTCACAGCTTTAGGGGTTCCAAACCCTTTACTCAACTCAACAACCAACGAGTTAAAAACCTCGTGATCGCTCTCATGCAGCGGCTCGTTAATAAACCCGCTGCTCAGCATTGCTTTGTAACCCTTGCCAAAATCGCTCCGGTACAACACTTCTACTTGTTCGCTGGAAACGCTCAGCCAAAAATCGGCAATTTGCTTGCGAATATGCCGCAAATCTGCTATTACCAATTCCGCCGTCGGGTCGATTTCATAAAGATTGACGGCAGCAGTTAATTGATTGAGAAACTGCGGCAGATAATCTTGTTTGACAAGTGTTGGTTCTGTTGCCGCAAATGCGATTTCAAACACCTTTTCGTAATCTTCAACTAACCACTGTGGCAAGCGGGTGCGAGCATCGGGAACCCGCATTTTACCTGGTACAAAATACAGCATCGCCCCCAGCAGAGCATTGATAGCTTGAGGCTGGACCAACCCTTTGCTAATTTCGGTCAATTGCTGCAAAAATTTTTGTTCGGCTTCAGTCATTGATTCTGCTTGCAAGCCGCAGCTAAGTATTGCTTGATATCCCTTGCGAACTTCTCCTCTGTAAAAAATTTCTAGTTTCTCTGAAGGAACAGTCAGCCAAAAATCAGCCATTTGTTTTCTGATTTGTCGGAGTTCCAAAACTACCGATTCGTCAGACGAATCTATTCGGTAAAGATTGACGCATCCTAACAGTTGATTCGCAAATTCCGGGGATTGAATGTATTGAGCTAGCAAGTCAGAAGTTGAATCAGACTTGACGGCGGCTTCAGTCTCAAAAACTTGTTCGTAATCCCCAATTAACCAGTGGGGCAAACGGTTACGAGCATCGGGAATTCGCATGGTTTCCGGTGGGAAATACAGCATCGCCGCGAGTAAGGCGTTGACAGCTTTGGGATGCACTAATCCTTTGCTAATCTGGGTTAATTGCTGCAAAAATATTTGTTCGCTTTCGATCATCGGTTGACGTTGGAAACCGCTCTTGAGCAGGATTTGATAGCTGTTACCTGAAGCGCTTCTGTAGGCGGTTTCGAGGTTTTCGGCGGAAAGGTTCAGCCAAAAATCAGCGATTTGTTTGCGGATTTGACGCAGTTCGGATATTGCTGAGATGTTTGATGAGTTTCTTTGGTAAAGGTTGATGGCATTCGAGAGAAGATCGCCCAAATCTGCTTGCTGGGGAATGGTATCCTGTAAGCTGCGGGATGCTTCCAGGTGGCTGGTTTGCCATTTGCCAAAGAGTTCTTGGAATAATTTGCCGATCGCCCCAGAGTATGCAACACTGTCAAAACAGCGCGGATTGCCTTGCATTTTTTGCTGAATTTCCTGCCGTTTTTGCTGCCGCAATTGCGGGTTAGTGCCGAGGGTAACTGCTAGTTGAATGTAAGATGCTTCGTCATAAGCAATTAAATCAGACATTTGCAGTTCCCGCAGCATCGCCGAACCTTGGCGGAACCGCAAAGCATTTCCTTCCACAACCACCGCCGGCAATCCTACTTGCAAAGGATCAATTAACGATGTTGCCCCAGCATAAGGATAGGAATCGAGATAAACATCTGCTAGCTGCAAAAATTCTTTCACATCCGCGCGACTAGGCAGTTGTTTTACGAACCGCAAGCGGTTGTTATTGACGCCGTATTTAGCGCAGACAGCGTTCAGATTGTTGACAAAAGGTGTGGCAGGATAGGTGCGAGTCCAAGCCGGTCCGAAGGGATATAAAATCAAGATTGAATCGGGTACAGCAGCTAGAATTTTTACCCAACTCTCCCTCAACTCCGGCAGAATTTTGTAGAAGTTGGCGCCGGAGATAAAAACTGTTGTATTGTCTGAAATCCCCAGACTTTGGCGGGTAGGTTTAACTGTAGCTACTTCCGATTCTGTTGCGTATGTGAAACAAAAACCGCTGCCTTGGAGAACAGCCAACTGTTCGCGATATTGTTCTTGATAACTAGCATCGGGCGCGGTAAATTGGCCTGCGATGTAGTAATCCATGTGCCGGATTCCGGTGGTTGTCGGGGAACAGAAAGAAGTAGTTTGTACCCGCGCCAAACGGTGCATTGCCAGTGAAGTCAGCGGTTTGTTAATAGCTGTTAAATTCGTACCGAAAAACAGGATATCTAAGTCGTCGGCGCGGATTGTTTGGACTTGCGATGCAAAGTCTTTCGGGAGTGCAACCAGTTTGTCGGCGCGACTTTGACAGTATTGTTCTAATTGGTGGCCGCTGGTGTTGAGCGCGTACAGGTAAATCTCGAACTCGTTGCGGTTTAAATGCTCGAAAACCGGGATGGTAGCGAAGGTTTCGGTTTGCGGCGCGAAATGGTCGTTGATGATGCCGAGGCGGATTTTTGTCCGATTTGGCGATCGCGCCGGGAAGATACAATCAATTGAACTGCCGCGATTTTTGAGCGAAAACTCAATAATTTCCGCCCGTTTGGTGTAAATATCGCGTAGGTTTGCCGTGGTAAAGTACAGCGGGATAAAGTTCGCTACTTGCGCGAACAACAAAGCAATATTCTGCCACAGTGGCGAATCTACATTGTTGAACAAATTAGTATGTAAGTAATCAATCCAACCTTGGATGAATTGATAGTAACTGTCTGCTTCTCCTCTTGTTTGAAATACGTTCGGACAAGTAAACATGAATTTGAGATATTCGTTGGCGAACCAATTAGGCACTGTAGCGCGATCGTACTTGAGCGGCAATTGGTCTGCCCGTCGGTACAGCATGGCTGCTAGCAGGTAATTGATGGCTTTTGGCTCGTTAAATCCTTTCGCCACATTGGCGACTAATTCGCTCACAAAACTCTCTTCTGTATCCGTTAGCGGTTCATATCTAATGTCGCTGGCCAGCAGCGCTTGGTGCTGTTTGCCTGCTTCGCCTGCAAAGGCACTTGCAACTTGTTCGGCTGGTAAGCTAAGCCAAATTGCTGCAATTTGTTTTCTAGCTTGGCGGACATTTTCTAGTGCAGATAAATCAGCGGAATTTTTCTGGTATTGCTCGATAATGCTTGACAATAAGATTGGAGCTTCCGGCGATTTTGCCGGGATTTGCTGTTGGCTCCCGCAGGCTTGCATCAACGCTGAACTAACTGTTGTTGCCATTTTTGACCAAGAAAATTTGCGGGATTGTCCAAGTCCGGCAGCAATTAACGAGTTGCGAATATCCGGTTTCTGCACGTCAAGCAGCGCATTTCCCAGTGCATTAACATCATTTTCACCTACATAAAATGCTGCTTCGCCTGCTACTTCTGGAATCGAGCTGTTGGGACAAGTGACGACGGGACAACCGCAAGTCATTGCTTCCAATATTGGCAGTCCGAAACCTTCATACTTCGAGGGAAATATGAGGGCGATCGCACCCGAGTAAGCAGCTCTTAATTCATCGTCACCTAAATATAGCAGGTGGACGTTTAAACCAGCAGTGTACGGTTGTAATTTAGGTTCTAGCGAAGGTTGACCGCTCGTACAAACGATATCAAATGCGTACTTGCTGCTGAGTCTAGATAAAGCTTGAAAAAAAGCAATTGTATTTTTATAACCGTTGAATCCCAAACGTTCTCCCACTATTAAAAAGTAGGGTTTATCAATCCGGTGTGCAGTTTTAAATGCTTCTATTTCTGGTATCCTAGAAGGATAAAAATGTTTTTGAATGCCGCAGTGAGCGACAGTAATTGATGCGGGAGATATTTGGGGGAAAAACTTTACTAAGTCGCGGGCAGTGCTTTGAGAAATGGCGATGTAGGAAGATGCTTGGCGGATAGCATGATGTTTTTCTCGCCACATGGGATTATTCAGGTCGCCTCCCGTAACTTCGGGTATCATATCGTAGGCGACAAATGCCGATCGCGTCGAAATCGGTGTTGTATAGTAGGTAGAAACAAATAAATCTGCATTTTCTCGATCGCACATTTGCTGCAACATTTGTTTGTCAGCATCGGTTTTGTTGTAATCGTAAACCGGAATCGAGCGATATTGAATGCCGGCAATCTTCGGTACTGTGCCTGCGCGATCCAGCATTACTATATTCTCAGCAAAACCGCTTTTTACCCATTCTTCCATCAAAGACTGCCAAACGCGAGCAATCCCGCTTTTTTGCTGGCTTTGAAAAAATATGCCGTCAATAACTATCTTCATGATTGGTGAGTTTCCTGTAAAATTACGATAAAGCAGTTCGATAAGCAGCGATAGTTTCGTCAGTGCACCTTTTCCAGCTAAAAAGTTTAGCCTGTGCTAAGGATTTTAAAGACATACTTTCTCGCAGCGATGATTTGTTGTAGATTTCCAGCATACTATGACAAAGCGCATCGGTATCTTTGGGATCTACCATAATTCCCGCTTCCCCAACTACTTCGGGAAGCGAAGATGTATTTGAGGTAATCACCGGTACTCCGCACTGCATCGCTTCCAGAGGTGGCAAACCAAAACCTTCATAAAACGACGGGTAGACAAATGCTAAAGCACTGCTGTAAAGCGCTGCCAAATCCGATTCTGGGACGTATCCTGTAAAAATTATCCGCTCTTTTATAAATTTTTGCTTAGAAACTTCTGCCATAATTTTATCGTATTTCCATCCTGGAGTGCCCACTAACACCAAATATAAATCTTTAATATTTTGTTCCTCAATTAGTTTAGCAAAACTGCGGATTGCACCGTCGAGATTTTTTCGAGGTTCCAATGTACCCAAACTCAAAATATAAGGAGCATCGGGAATGCCGTATTTGCGGCGAGTCGAAGCAAGTTTTTCCGCATCGCCGCAGAGGTAAAATACCGTCGGTTCCGCAGCGAGATGCGTGACGAAAACTCTCGAAGGGTCAATCTTGAGATAATTGCAAAGGTCGTTCTTAGTTGAATGCGATATGCACATCACCCAATCCTTTTGAGAGATGCTTGCTAAGGTTTTTTTGTAAAGTAAAGGGATTTGCTCGCTCAGCAGAAACTGCGGGTACAAAACAGGAATCAAGTCATAGATAGTCAAAAAAATCTGAGCTTTACTTGTTTGCTTTGCCGAAACAGGGATTTCATCGTAGGGCGAGTGAAAAATATCTGCTGACTCTAAATTATTAGCATCTACCGGAACAAAGGAACCGCCCATGATTTGAACGGCATTTTGTAAATTGTTTTTCAAATGGTCAAAAACAGCTTTTTGGGCGACTGCATGGCCCGCATCATTTGCTTGGATTTGAAGACCCAGCATATTGTAAACATCGAGTAGCTGCCTGTAAAAAACCCTGGCAAAGCTCGAATGCAGCAGGGGAATACCCGCTAATTTGGGATTGGTTTCCAGATAATCGAAACTCGCATCCAACAAATGCAAATACTGACTGACACAAAATAACAAATCGCATTCTTTCGCGTTTGCCAAATTCTCAGCAAGACTTTCAACTACTCTAAAAATGCCGGTTCTAGCGCGCTGGTGCAGGTGTCCCTGTCCGAGGACAGAGATATCGTAAATAACTTTAATTTGATGCTCCCGTTCAATTGACATACTCGGTTAACTCGCTTCGTACACTTACAGGACCTACGCACCCAATGGCGCTGTTGACATGGTTTGAGATTCTTCGCTTCACTCAGAATTGCAGACAGGATTTAGGCAGTCAAGCTGCTGAGATTTCTCAACCAGACAAAGCTGTTTTGTAAGCAGCAATTGTCTCCTGAGTGCACCTTTCCCAGCTAAACTTTTTCGCTTGTGCTAGCGACTTTAAAGACATTTCTTGCCGCAAAGCAGGTGTACGGTACAGTTTTAGGATGCTGTGGCAAAGTCCGTCAGCATCTGTCGGCTCTAGCATAATTCCCGCATCGCCGACTACTTCGGGAAACGATGAATTATTCGAGGTGATGACAGGAATACCGCACTGCATTGCTTCTAAAGGCGGCAAACCGAAACCTTCATATAGCGACGGGTAAACAAAAACCATCGCACCGCTGTAGATGGCAGCTAAATCTTCATCGGCTACATAGCCAGTAATAATGATACGGTCTTTTGAGAGACCGAAGTTAGCAATTTCTTGAAAGATTTTTTCGTACTCCCAACCTTTGGCACCGACTAAAACTAAGCTGAGGTCTTTGATACCTTGTTGCTGCACGACTTTTGCGAAGCAGCGGATGACGTGTTCGATGTTTTTTCGAGGTTCTAATGTGCTGACACCCAAGATATACGGTGCGTTGGGAATGCCGTATTTATGCTTGACCGATGTAATATTTTCCGCATCATTGCAGCGGTAAAATAAAGCGGTATTTGCCGCTAGATGAGTTACAAACACTCTTTCCGGGTTTAGTTTGACGTGATTTAGCAAATCGTTTTTGGTGGCTTGAGATATGCAGAGAATGTAATCCTCGGCCGTTAAGCTGTTTAAAGATTCCAGCATTCTCTGGTAGTCGTCATCATTTTTACCGATAAAGAACTGCGACAATAGGATGGGAATCAAATCGTAAACAGTGGCAATTTTTTTGACATTTTTGCACTCGCGTGCTTGCTGCGGAATCTGATAGAATGTTGCGTGGAAAATATCGGCTGCGCTCAAGCTCTCCTGGTCGATTAAATGGCTGCCCTGCTTGGAAATGCCGATCGAATTTGAAAGGTATTTTTTTAAGTTGTCTGTTAAAAGTTTGGATTGGGGTTCTTGGCTGTGTTCCGGGAAGATTTTTTCCCGGTTTTCTAACATCTTGTAAAGCTCGATTAATTTGCTTTCAAAAATTCTGAAAAAGCTGGAGTGAGCCAAAGGTATCCCCCTAAAATTGGGCTGAGTCTGCAAGTAATCCAGGCAAGAATTCACAGCGTACCAAGAACGAGTGGCAGAAAAAGATAAATCGAATTCTTTCGAGGCAATTAAACCCGATGCGATATTCTCTATGACTCTGGCAACACCGGTTCGAGAACGCGAATCGTAGTGTCCGTATCCCAGTACAGATATGTCATAAAAAATCTTGATCAACTCCTGCTGTTTTTCGCCATACGCATAGACTGGGGGGTAAGATTCTGCATATATTTCCTGGGGTTTGTGGATTATTAAAAGCAAGGAAGTTGCAATGTAACCGCCCAATTCTATTTTCAGGTGCGGTGCCCATTGATTGCTAAGATCTTTCATCGGCGTCAAATCGTATTTGCTGTCGCCCATCCAGTAATCTGGAGATTCTACGCGATATCCCTCGGCTGTTAGTTCACTGATTAAACGCTGAATGTCTCTGTGTCTGAAGAATACTAAATTGTCTGTGTTTAAGGTTCCTTCATTTGATGAACAGTTGAACTCTGTTGTATGAATTGCGATACCGCCGGGCTTTAAGCATTTCAGAGATTCTTTGGCAAATCTGAGTCCGTGTTCGATCGATCCTATATGCTCAAAGGCACAGGAAGACCAAATAAAATCGAACTCACCTTGCTTTAAGTCTTCGGGGATATTGTTCATGTCAACATCGCGGAAGCTGACAAGTTTGTCAAAGGTTTCTGGCGGGCAGATTTGCTTTTCGTTAAGTGCTTGTTTGCCGCGGCAAAGTTGATCTGTTGTGGCCCAGTGTTCCTTGGCTTCAGGGATGTCGTAATTTTGGTCTGTGGCGACAATTTCGCAGCCCAAAGAAGCGAATGCTGACGGTAGCGGTTCGTTACCAACCGCAAAACCCATGCCTTTTTTTCCCGCTTTGAGAAATCCTCTTTCATTCAAAGCTTGAGACATGACAACCCACTCCCAATATTTGCGGTGAATAGTTTTGGAAGCTTGGAGTTTGTCTATCCAATGCTCATAGTAATCTGTCTCAAAGTCTCTGTTGACGCACAGCTTGCTTGTTACTCTACTAAATACTGGCGGCTGTTTGTCGGCGGTTGGGGGTTGAGTCAATGCCGATCGAGTACCAGGAATTTTGGTAATATCTAGAACGGCGATCGCATTTGCAAAAGGAAAAGGTGCATTGTATTGTGCGCTAACAAGTTCTTCGGGATTTGCTTGTTGCCAAACTGAAGGCGCCGGCTGGGAAGTGTCCACTTTAACTAACTTTAAATAACTGGCACTGACTGCATTTTTAGGAATATTGTATAGATCGAATAAGAGATTCAAGTAATCTTGACTGAACTGGATATACCATCCCCTTTCGAGGAATTTACCGAAGGGTACTGTAATCAGCGCTCTACCGTTATCTGACAGCAAATCGTAGATTTTGGCGATCGCCTTTAAAGGCCCTTGCCAATCATATTTTTCCTGCTCTTCACCGTAAGCTTCACTCGGGTCAGATCCTTGTCCTATGTGTTCTACTGTAGAGATGCAAATTATACCGCTATACTTCTCTTCAGGATCGGTATCCATTAAATCAATTTTGTCTACTCCCACAGCAGTTTCGTATTTGTCGATAATTCTTCTAGCTTGAATTTCGGCAATATCTGTCGGGATCAGTTCGGGGTAATATTGCAGCACGTTACCCACTTCCAGCAGTCTGCTTTTATCCTGCAATCCGGCAATAAAGTTGCAGGCTATGGGTATTTCTACCGCTCTCTCCGAGGCTGGATAGTTGTTGTGCTTGAGCCGGTTGTAGGCGAGCCGTTGACCGTTGAAAATGAAAGTATCTTGCGAATCTGACATTTTGAGTTTTCCTTGGGCTATTCGCGATCGGTGAATTGGGATCGGTGCATCTTAATTTATACGTCAAATTGTCGGTCAAAACAGAAGTTGCGTTTCAATGCCACGCGGTGCAAAGAGTGTGCAACTCCGAACAAGTTAATTTGTCAGTCGATCGAGAGACAATTTATTGACAAATTCTCTCTTATAGTGTAATCGGAAATTCACCGATTAAGACAGCACCCGCATCTCCTGACGAAGCCCAGGGCCGTTCGGTTTCCACAACCTCACCTCAGACCGCCACAGCATGGCCGGGATTCCTCACCACCCAAAAACAAGTTATAATTACGTTAAGATTGATGAACATAAATAAAAATTCCCAGATCACAGGGACTAAAAATTAGGAGATCGACCTCGGTGAATAAACGCTGGAGAAACGCTGGCCTGTACGCACTTCTGGCTATTGTAGTCATTGCCTTAGCAACCGCATTTTTTGATAAACAGCCCCCAAGCCGGGAAGTCTGGAAGTATAGTCAATTCATTCAGGAAGTCGAAGGCAAGAGAGTAGACAAAATAAATATCAGTTCCGATCGCAGCAAAGCCCTCGTCACGGCTCAGGACGGCAACAAGGTGATTGTCAACCTGCCTAACGACCCCGAACTGATCAACATCCTGAGCAAAAATAACGTAGATATTTCAGTTCTGCCCCAAAGCGACGAAGGCTTTTGGGTAAAAGCCCTCAGCAGTCTGTTCTTCCCGATTCTGCTTTTGGTGGGACTGTTTTTCCTGGTGCGGCGCGCCCAAAACGGGCCCGGCAACCAAGCCATGAACTTCGGCAAATCCAAAGCTAGAGTCCAAATGGAGCCACAAACTCAGGTGACTTTCGGCGACGTGGCCGGCATCGAACAAGCCAAGCTAGAGCTCGCAGAAGTCGTGGACTTCCTGAAAAATGCAGACCGCTTCACCGCAGTCGGCGCCAAAATCCCTAAAGGCGTGCTGCTAGTGGGCCCTCCCGGAACTGGCAAAACCCTGCTGGCTAAAGCAGTTGCTGGAGAAGCAGGCGTTCCCTTCTTCTCGATTTCCGGTTCAGAATTTGTGGAAATGTTCGTGGGTGTCGGTGCTTCCCGCGTCCGCGACTTGTTTGAACAAGCTAAATCGAACGCTCCTTGTATCGTATTTATCGATGAAATTGACGCAGTAGGCCGCCAGCGGGGCGCTGGTTTGGGCGGTGGCAACGACGAACGGGAACAAACCCTGAACCAGTTGCTGACCGAAATGGACGGCTTTGAGGGTAATACTGGCATCATTCTGATTGCTGCCACGAACCGCCCCGATGTACTCGATGCGGCGCTGCTGCGTCCGGGTCGCTTCGATCGCCAAGTTGTAGTCGATCGCCCTGATTTCTCCGGCCGCCTGGAAATTCTCAACGTTCACGCCCGCGGCAAAACTTTGTCGAAAGATGTGGACTTGGAGAAAATCGCCCGCCGGACACCCGGTTTCACAGGTGCGGATTTGGCCAACCTGCTCAACGAAGCAGCAATTTTGGCCGCCCGTCGCAACTTGACCGAAGTCTCGATGGATGAAGTCAACGATGCGATCGACCGCGTGCTCGCAGGCCCAGAAAAGAAAGACCGCGTGATGAGCGAAAAGCGCAAAACTTTGGTAGCTTACCACGAAGCTGGTCACGCTTTAGTCGGCGCGCTGATGCCCGACTATGACCCCGTGCAGAAAATTAGCATTATCCCCCGCGGCCGCGCTGGCGGTTTGACTTGGTTCACACCCAGCGAAGATCGGATGGATTCTGGCTTGTATTCTCGCTCTTACTTGCAAAATAAAATGGCGGTAGCTTTGGGCGGCCGCATTGCTGAGGAGATTGTCTTCGGCGAGGAAGAGGTGACGACTGGGGCGTCGAGCGACTTGCAGGAAGTAGCCAGAGTAGCGCGGCAAATGGTGACTCGCTTCGGAATGAGCGATCGGCTAGGCCCTGTAGCTCTCGGTCGCCAACAAGGCAATATGTTCATGGGTCGCGATATCATGGCTGAACGCGATTTCTCTGAAGAAACCGCAGCGACGATCGATGATGAAGTGCGTTTGTTGGTAGAGCAAGCTTACCGTCGCGCTAAAGATGTACTCGTCGGCAACCGCCATGTCCTTAATGCTTTGGCAGATATGCTAGTTGAAAAGGAAACTGTTGATGCTGATGAATTGCAAAATTTGTTAGCTAATAGCGATGTGAAAATGGCGACGATCGCCTAATCAATTTTGGATTTTGGATTTTGGATTTTAGATTAAATCTAAAGTTTGAAATCGATAAGTGGGGTGATTCTGGGAATGTCTGGAATCGCCCCGATTTTTTTATGAGTGCGATCGATTTGAGATTTTAAATTTTGGATTTTAGATTTAATCTAAAGAATGACCAAGCACTCCGACATTCAACATACCCTTTTCCTCAAGCTGGCGCTTAACTTCTTCCCAGGGAACTCTTGGTTCATCTTTTCTAGATTCAATAATCAGACAGTCGTCAACATCCTCCCAGAGTTCGCCTGGGTACTCGAAGTCAAGCAGCAACGCGATTTTTTAGCCTTGAGAATCAACTAAAAACTGAAAGTCTGTCGGTTCGCCGCATTCAGCCAGCACGTCCGCCCAAAAATCTCTGTGTTCTTTGAGGTCAACAATTGCAGCAGTTTTTTACCTAACTTGTCAGTTAAAAACTGAACGCCGTGCATATTGTAAATTGCCATATATCGAAGTTAGTAACCTGTATTAAAATTAGATGCGAGTCACAATGATATGAGTTTAAAATTTGGGAGCCTTCCCAAATCTAAAATCTAAAATCTAAAATCTAAAATTGTATGAATCATCAATCTTGGTTGACACTCCTAAAAAAACACCGCGCGATCGCAGTCATCCGTTCCTCCGAAAAGGAACTTGCTTGGCAGATGGCAAAAGCGGTAGCAGCGGGAGGAATCCAGTTTATTGAAATTACTTGGAATACCCACAAAGCTGCTGAATTAATTGCCGAACTCCGCTCCGAATTCCCAACTTTTAGTATTGGTACCGGCACTTTATTAAAATTAGAAGAGTTGCAACAAGCAATAGACTGCGGCGCTCAATTTCTGTTTACTCCCCACACCGATTTAACTATGATTAAAACAGCAGTTGACGCCGGAGTGCCGATCGTCCCCGGTGCTTTTTCTCCCACGGAAATTGTAACCGCGTGGCAAGCAGGTGCTACCTGCGTTAAAGTGTTTCCGATATCGGCTTTGGGAGGCGCGGCTTACCTGAAAAGCCTGCAAGGCCCCCTGGGAAACATTCCTTTAATTCCCACTGGCGGGGTGACGCTGGAAAATGCGAAAGTATTTATTGACGCCGGGGCGATCGCCGTTGGTTTAGCCGGAGACTTATTTCCTAAACACTTAGTGGAAAATCGCGATTGGCGGGCGATCGTCCAAATTGCCCGATATCTTAGCCAAAACTTAACAACTTGTTAAGCCCTGTTTCCCAATCCAACATTTCAAACCTACAATCTAAAATAGGACAAGCCAATCTAAAATCTAAAATCTAAAATCTAAAATAGTACGAGGTGTGAGAAATGAACAGCATTATCAACTCAATTTACTTCCGCCGCGCTGGAACTTTCTGTGCCGGCTGCGCCCTCACTTTTGCTACATTCTGCGGCGGTTCAATGACCGCATTTGCCGGCGAACAGCACAACATAATTGCCAATAAAATTATGCTGTTGCAGCAATCCAGCGAACGCTGGATTGAAATAGATTTGTCAAGACAAAGGTTAATAGCTTGGGAAGGAAATACACCCGTTTACGCGGTGATTATTTCCAGTGGCAAATCATCGACTCCCACCCGCACGGGAACCTTTGCCGTTCAAACCAAACACCGCGTTACTAGAATGACTGGGGATGACTACGACGTGCCCGACGTTCCCTATACAATGTATTACGACGGAGGCATGGCAATTCACGGCGCTTACTGGCACAATTTGTTTGGCAATCCCGTTACTCACGGCTGCACAAATGTAGCTGTCAATCACGCTAAATGGCTATTTGAATGGGCCTCGGTGGGAACACCCGTGGTTGTGCACAAATCTCAGGTTTAAGTGACAAACAAGTTAGTCAGTTCTGTCATTTAATACAGCAGATTGCAGGTTAGTAGTGAGTACGATCGTCCTCATAAAAATCGCTCGGACGATCGTACTCACTACCAATACCTTTTATTTATGACAAATAAACTTTAACTTAGCTGCACCACGGGTTTATCCTCTAACAAAGTTTCATTTGTCAGCAAATCTTCCACGGTAATTCGCAAAAAGCGCTGTTCGTCAACGCGGAAGAAGATTTTGATGCGATCGCTCCCCGGATACCCAGGCGGCGTCAATTGAGCGATGCTGCGGGCTCCTTCTTTATCATTTAGGGCCTGTACCGATGTTTGACCCGCGAGTTGACGAGTAATTAGCCTGTCGCCGTCAAAATATATCTCCGTGCCGCCAGTTTCCGCTCCCAATTCGCCGATAATTAATTCTATACTTGGCTGATTTTCTAAAGAAGCTCCCAAGACTAATTCTACCGGTTCGCTCATCGGATAAGACTGGCCGGATTTGATTAAACTGTGCCAACTGTGGCAATTTTCGCGGCGGTTCCAGTAGCGAATGCCGTAACTGTGATAGAGAAAATCTTTGATTTCTATGCCTTGACTCAGTTGCAGAGCACCTTGGGCGATCGCCTCAAAGGGTTTGTCGCAGCGAATTTTTGCCGGCTCGAAATATTGCTGCACCCAACGCCCGACAGCGGGAATTTGTACAGTACCGCCAACTAGCAAAACTGCGTCGATGTCGCCAATTTCTAAGCCTTGGCGCCGCGCTTGTTGCAATACTTGATTCATGCACTCGTCTAGTTTGTCAAAAAACTGATGTTCAGCGAGGATAGATTCAAAACGAGATCTGTCTAATTCTAATTCGTAACTCTCAAAATTTTCGTCATCAAAATAAACCTCAACCGCCTGATTCACCAAAGACAATTGAATCTTTAACCGTTCTGCCAATCTCGTTGTAATCGGAGATTTTGCCAGCCCTTTTGTTTGAACAAAATAGTCAACCAGCCAATTATCAATATCAGAACCGCCTAAATTTTGTCCGGCTTTAGCCAAAACCCGGGCAACTTTTGTTTTTTGCGCTGAAGATTCAGCTAATAGCTTTTCGCCCCACTTAAGAATAAAACCGAGGGGCTTTTTGTCGGAGGAAGCGTCCAAACGCACCAAAGAAAGATCGAGAGTTCCGCCGCCGAAATCAATGACTAACAGATTTTCGCGATCGGCTAAACCGTAACCCAAAGCAGCCGCCGTAGGTTCGTCCAACATCCGCACCTGTTCTACTTGCAGAGATTGAGACACTTTGCCCAACCAATGGCGGTAAGCTTCAAAACTATCTACCGGCACAGTAAAAATCAAAGAATCGATCGGCAAAGGCAGTTCGCGAATTGAGTTTACAATTTGGCTCAAATACCACTTACCTACTTGTTCAAAAGAAATAAGTTGCCCGTCAAGTTCCGGCACAAAACCCTGAACAGAAGTGGCAATTCCCCGCTTAAAATTGCGAAAAAACCGAGAATCTCCACTCAAATCCAGGCCTTTGTCGCGGACTTGCTGACCGAGTATGACTTTACTTTGAGCAGCGTCCTCAACGTAGAGTAAACTGGGAATTAGGGGCGGATTTTGAGCCGAGATTGCCGACAATCCCGGTAATTTCAAAGTTTCGGGCTGCTGGAGGGCTTGATTCCAGCGAGCGACGACGGTGTTGCTAGTTCCAAAATCAATTGCGATCGTCATTCAGCCAAAATACACAGCTACTAGGGATTAGATTATATTATGGTATTTATAGCCGTAAATACAACCATAATATCATGACTCAATCCACTTTCTTTGAAACTGAGAACAAAGACCCTGTACAGGGAATTACTCAAATTGCAGTATGCGGCTACAAGTCTATTTACGAAGAGTGCCAGATTGAAGTGCGATCGCTGACAATTCTAGCCGGTGCGAACAGTTCTGGTAAGTCTAGCATCATGCAGCCACTATTGCTGATGAAGCAAACGCTAGAAGCCCCTTACGACCCCGGTAGTTTGAAACTTGACGGGCCTAATGTTAAATTTACATCAGCAGAACAGGTATTGTCTAAACTATCTCCAGAAAAATACAGCGATGAGTTTTCTGTCAAACTGAATATAGATACCGATAATTTTTTGATCAACTTATTTAGAAAGCAGCCAAAGCACGGAATTAAAGTTGTTAGAGCGACTTACTGTATTCCTGATTACGATGGTAAAAATATTACTATCTTTCCCGGAATGCAGCATCAAGAATTGGTGAAAACTATTCCAGAATATCTGGCTGAAGAGTACACTTCATTGTTAGATATCAACGAGGAAAAACCGCTACTATGGAGTGTGAGTAATGTCCGGTGTTTTCTAGGCTTGCAACTTGGCGACTGGCAGTTTGGTCCATCCTCTTTTGCAATAAATTTTTCCCACCATATTCGCCGCATAGTCCACGTTCCGGGGTTGAGAGGTAATCCAGAACGCACGTACAATACCGCAGCAGTTGGCAGTGAATTTCCTGGCTTTTTTGAAAATTATGTTGCTAGTATAGTTAATTACTGGCAAGAAACAAAAGACGATCGACTGCTCAAGTTGGGTCAAGCTTTAGAGTTCTTAGGACTTAACTGGAAAGTTGAAGCCAGACAGATTAATGACGTACAAATTGAACTGCTAGTAGGTCGTTTATCCCGCAGCGGGAGTGCAAGCGATACGGTTAGTATTGCTGATGTTGGCTTGGGAGTATCGCAAACGTTGCCTGTTTTAGTTGCCTTGCTTGTAGCAGAACCAGGACAATTAGTTTATCTAGAACAGCCGGAAATTCACTTGCATCCTCGCGCTCAAGTTGCTTTAGCACAAATCTTAGTGAATTCTGCAAATAGAGGTGTGCGAGTAGTTATAGAAACTCACAGCGAATTGCTGCTTTTAGCAGTTCAATCGTTAGTTGCCGAGGGTAAAATATTACCGGATTTAGTAACACTTCACTGGTTTAAACGGCGCGACGATGGTGTTACAGAAGTCAGCAGTGCCGATTTAGACGAGACGGGAGCTTTTGGAGATTGGCCTGAAGATTTGGGCGATGTTTCTTTGCATCTAGAAAACCGCTATTTGGATGCAGCAGAAGCTGTTTTGTGGAAGCGTTAATATGGCAGATAAAGTTTCTAAACGCCTGGTAATAGATGCTTCTGTTGCGCGTGCTGCTGGTGGAGAAGATGCAACCTATCCCATATCGGTGTACTGTCGGGATTTTCTCGAAGCTGTCTTGGATCTTTCTCACTTAGTTGTGATGACTCCAGATATTAGAGATGAGTGGAACAAACATCAATCAAAATCTGCTCGTATATGGCTGCGCCGGATGGTAGCAAAGAAGAAACTATGTCCCTGCGATATCGCGGTAGACAATGATTTGTGGTGTCAAGTTGAAGCAATAGCCGAGAGCGATAAAGAGCGGAAAGTAATGGTTAAAGATTTGCGGTTGGTGGAAGCTGCGATCGCTACCGATCGCACAGTAATTTCACTTGATAACAAAGTCAGACAAAGTTTTACTAAAGTAGCAGTAGATGTCGATCCGCTTAAAGATATTATATGGGTAAACCCAGCCCAAATAGCAGAAAAACCCCTTGATTGGCTGCAAAATGGTGCTGAACCTGAAATAGAACGATCGCTCGGATTTCAGAAAGCACACAACTGAGTAGATTTAGAGTAATTCCGGGTTAGTAGCATCGTCCGTGCGATCGCCATTTTACCAATTTTTTGTTGCCACAAAGGCATGCCACTTTTGTAAACTGCACAAAACTCATACCATTTTAGATTAAAAACTTGAGAATGACTAACTGCATAAGGGTTGGGAATTGGGGCATACAGTTGCATTGTTTCTTGAAAGTGGTATAACTTGCCCGCCGACACCAAGCTTTTACCTTTTATATCAATCCAATTTTACAATAAAGCGTGAAAAATGCTGAACATGGACGATCGCCAAACAGCACTATTGGCTCTAACACTGCTTGTCCCTGCGGCTAGTATTGGTATCATAGCAGGCTTGTATATTGCGCCGGGAAGCTGGGGACAAACACTGTCAGTCTTGTGTCAAGTTTGGTTGCTGGTTTTTCCGATCGCGTGGTCTGTTTTTGTCGATCGCGAAAAGCTCAGTTTATCCCTACCCAAGCGCCAAGAATTGCTGGCTGGATCTATTTGGGGAATATTCATGTTTGCGGTGATTGTGGGTATCTATAGCCTTTTTGGCCAGCAGTGGATCGAGCCTGTAGTTGCTAAAGAAAAATCGCACCAATTAGGTATTAGCAGCCTTAATATTTACTTGACTGTAGAAGCATATTTTGTGCTAGTTAACTCGCTGATTGAAGAATTTACTTGGCGGTGGTTTGTCTGCAAGAAATGCCAGCTTCTCATACCGGGAACAAAAGCAATATTTCTGAGTTCGCTATTTTTCACTATCCACCACATTTTTGTAATAGCAGCTTACAGCGACTGGCAGGCTGTTCTCTTAGGTTCCTTAGCTGTCTTCACTGCCGGGATAATTTGGTCTCACTCTTATCTAACTTACCGTTCGCTTTGGCCTAGTTATATCAGCCACGCGATCGCAGATTTGGCCCTGGCAAGTATTGGTTGGCAAATCCTCTTTAACTAGCTGCTTTTTTAGCGACAATCGCAGGCAATTCTATAGTAAACATTGACCGTTTTCCCAACACACTCTCCAGACTAATATCTCCCCCCGTCATGCGGGCGGCGTGCCGCTGCCGCGGGCGACGCGGCAAGCTATATGTGGCTATAGCTATAGCTGCGGTTGATGCCAACTAGCAGCGGCAACTGTTTGCTGGCATTCATGCTGATTGTACGGGGCTCTTGACTGATGCTGTGCAATAATCGAACGTTCATATATAGCAATCCTAAATTATTATCAAGACTATGATACAATTATCTGCAATACTTGATTGTGACAATAAAAAAATGAATAACTTACAACTGCCACAAAAAAATAGGGAAAAAGAAATAGCTTATGAGAGAATCTTTCATTAAAAGCGATATCGATGCCAGAGAACTAAAACGAGCAATAGCTGTAAGGATGGCGATTTCAGGTAATATCTACCATGAGAGCAGCAAGATATGGCGTGTAAGTAATTTTTTTATTTGTTATTGGAAAAAACAATTTAAAACCAAATGCATCGCAGAAATTAAACTAGGACATAAAGGGTCAAAAGGGTATTTAACAGCTCTACAAAATACTGAAGTAATCGAGTGGTTAAAGAATAAATAGTATGGGAATTTAGATGAGCTGGTTACTTATTTAGAGCAAGAATTTGGTGGGATGTATAAATCAAAACCCAGTTAATATGAACTTTTCAACCTGGGGAGAATTAGTTGGAAAAAAACTCAAAAAAATCATCCTAAATTTGATAAAAAACTGGTAAAAAAAAGACGGAAGAAATTAACGATATTTTATTTAAAAACAAGGCTGGTATAGAATCTGGGGAAATAATAATATTTTTTTTAGATGAATGTCATCTACTTCATGGTGATCTGACTGGTTATGTTTGGGGTCAATCCTTGCATCAGAATTGAAGTCCCAATTACCAATGAAAAAGATAGACAAACTTATTTTGGCGCACTCAATTATCCAAGCAAAGAATTCCATGTTCAGAGCCATCCATCTGGTGATGGAAAATCAACAGTTAAATTCATAAAATACTTACAAAATAAATATAAAAATCGAAAAATTATCTGGATTTGGGATGGAGCTAGTTATCATAAGTATGGAGAATTTAGAGACTTTTTATTAGAACTAAATGGTGACAAAGAACCTGATAATTGGTCAATTACTTGTATTTTATTTGCTCCCAATGCTCCCCAACAGAATCCCGTTGAAGATATTTGGTTACAAGCTAAAAACTTTTTAAGAAAGTATGGGTATTTATGTAGGTCTTTTAAGATTGTCAAATTTTTGTTGGAGTTTTTTACTAACGAACATAAATTTGATTTCCCCAAAATACGTCAATATACTTACACACATAAAATCATTTAGGATGGCTCTAGATAGAGAAAATCATTTAGGATTGCTATATTCCCACCGGAAGATGCTTTCCGTTAAGGCATCTGCTTTTAATTATAGGTTTGGTTTTGCTTGCGATCCCATAATTTTAGCTGCATGAAAACTGGCTAACATATCGCTGCAAGCATCGGTGGCGCAACCCCCAAGAGCACACCGATTGTCATCGGGAATTGCAAACTTAGGAAAAATGATGCTTTCATAACATGAAATTTTTTGCCTGCGAAATCTGTGATACATACACCAAGCTGTTGCTACTGCTTAGGAGTCAAGGTTGGCACGATATAAGCCGATTAACATTGAGTGTTCCTTTGATCTTTATAGGGTCATTTGATAATTTGCTACGGAAATTTTTACGGTAATTACTTATACACGACTTGGGCAGGGATGCTACATATACTCGGCCCGGAAGTGGCAGTCTCTTGTGGTAACTTTTTCATGTGATCGCCTTTTATTAACAAATTTAAAACTCATGTAGCTAATTAAATTTATATCGGTGAAACTCTATGTTCTGTAGCACGATTGGGAAACCTATTTTTTCAAGCAGTGGATCTATCAACCGGGTTGTTTCACAAACATACGACAAGTGAGGGCGAGGGATATCGCTTGAAAAACAGGGTTTCTCTCCCCATTCGCGCCTCCACGACGCTCATTCGCGCGATCGTCCCTGTAAGTATCTGAGAAAACTACCATGTCTGAATCCTGACAAACTACGATATTGTGTCAAGCAGTACCTACAGGACTGTTACCAAAAAATCAAAGCTAGCGATCGATTTTTATATCTATTGCAGCGATGAAGGACTCAACATTCTCAAGGTAAGAATTTCCCTCTTTAATTCAGTATAAAATTTTGCCAAAGGCGATGTCAATCTACTGAATATTGTTGCAAATGCTACCTTTATCCCCCACATTAAAAGTTGGCTGATATTCGGTTTACCGTACATCCTTGTCTGTTGTATAGTAAATGATGTTATCTTTAACAGATGCTGTTGTCTAGCTTGGTTTGTGTGGCGAAAAAAGCTACTATTTGATGAGGTATCTATCTTCAGGATGAAATTTCGCTGACCTGCAAATTATCCCTAGGGTAACTGTTTCGCTATCACATCAATCGTTATTATCAATGCAACGACAGCAAAGTTTTTGCAGATAGATATTGGGGTGTTACGAACAGTCGATCGGTTGGATTCTATGTAAACACCAGGAAAGCGGTAATTAATATTCACCCGCCCCTCTTTCCTTTTGGACTCTAACATCAGCGCTGGTAGCAGTGCCGAACGCGAGTCAAAGTCTTCAGCGGGACTTAAAAATGAAAATCACCTTTGTTCTTCCTACTCTGTCTCTGACTGGTGGAATACGAGTAATATCTATTTTCGCAGAACGTTTGAGAAAGCGAGGACACTCCGTGTTCGTCATCTCTTTACCCCACCCCCAAGCGAGTATGCGCCAGCAAGTCAAGTCGCTGCTGCGGGGACGGGGTTGGATTTCTACGCCTGAAAACGAGCCCTCCTTTTTCGATAACTTAGGTGTAGAACACAAAATTATTGATCGCTACCGCCCGGTAGAAGACAAAGATGTACCTGACGCTGACGTAGTAATTGCCACCTGGTGGGAAACCGCCGAGTGGGTAGCCAAACTCTCTCCTAGCAAAGGAGCAAAAGCTTATTTTATCCAGCACCACGAAATTTTTGACTATCTACCTCAAGGAAGAGTAGAAGCAACCTGGATGCTGCCCATGCACAAAATTACGATCTCTGAATGGTTAGTTGAGCTAGCTCGGACTAAATATGGCGATCGCCAAGTTTCCTTAGCTCCTCCTACCGTGGACACCAAGCAATTTTACGCCTGTCCTCGCAACAAACAATCGGTTCCTACAGTTGGCCTAATGTACTCTACAGTCTACTGGAAAGGAACCGACATCGCCCTCAAAGCTTTTTCCCTAGCGGCTGAAAAGATCCCCAACCTGCGTCTGGTTGCCTTCGGTACAGACGCCCCATCCTCGGAATTGCCCCTACCGGCAAATGCCGAGTATGTAATTCAACCAGACCAAGACAAAATCAAAGACTATTACAGCAAATGCGATGTATGGCTGCTGGCGAGTCGCTCAGAAGGCTTCGGCTTGCCTATTATCGAAGCGATGGCGTGCCGCACTCCCGTCATCAGTACCCCAGCAGGCGCTGCTCCTGAAATTTTAAGCGGGGGTACTGGCATACTTGTAAGACCTGAAGATCCCCAAGAAATGGCAAAAGCCATAGAGTCTATCTGTCAGTTGCGAAATTCCAAGTGGCAAGCCCTGTCTGAAGCAGCTTATGCCAAGGTGAACAATTATACGTGGGAAGATGCCACGGATCATTTTGAAGCGGCCTTGAAAGTTGCTATAGACAAATCTAAACAGCGCGAAGTTAAGATTGTTTCGTTTTCTCCCTATGGAAAAATTCCGGTTGGCTAACTGCTGCCATTTGAAATTCGGCGCTACCCGCGTTTTCGGCGCCGGATTTCTGGCCAGAAACTCAACATCATTTGGTGGGGTGCTTCTGCCCCCAACTAAAATCGCCTCTGTCCTCTTTTCTACGCAGCAGTCTCGACACGAATTCTGACTGCAGCGACGAGGGAATAGTGGTTATAAATTGATCTGCCCAAATCTGAACTAGAGTGCAACGGAGGTTTTAAGGCTGGCTCCGTTACAGGTTAAACTTGTCTAGTCGTCAAACATCTGCCGATTTGTAATTGGGAAAAGTCCCTGACGACCAAGTAAGATCGGCTCGACTATCGAGTGACGATCGCCTCCAGCACAGATCCGCACCCCGCAGAAAAGCCAAACAGAGGCTGGTAAGTGCCAACTTGCTTTAAGGAGGAGTTTTAACCACTATCAATCTTCAGCATCTATTCATGAAAATTACTTTTGTCCTGCCTACCCTTAGTCTTACAGGTGGCATGAGGGTGTTATCCATATACACAGAACTTCTCCAAAAACGAGGACACAAAATATTTATCGTCTCTATGCCCCTGCCGCAACCGACTTTAATCCAACAATTGCGATCGCTCCTGAGGGGTAGGGGTTGGGAGTCGGCTCCCAAAACACCAAAGTCTCACTTTGACAAGGTAGATGTCGAAAGCCGAGTTATCGAAACCAACGGTCCAATTACCGATCTTGACGTACCTGATGCCGATATTGTCATGGCTACTTGGTGGGAAACTGCCGAGTGGGTGGCAGAACTCTCTCCGAGCAAAGGAACGAAAGTATATTTTCTCCAACATTATGAGGCTTTTGACTACGTACCAAAAGGTCGAGTAGAGGCAACTTGGCGGCTGCCGATGCACAAAATCGCTGTGGCCCAGTGGCTGGCCGACATAGCTCGGAATCAATACGGCGATTTGTCTGTATCTCTCGTCCCTCCTACGGTGGACACCAAACAGTTTTACGATCCCCAGTCGCGAGCTAAGCAGCCGCGAGGCAAGCAATTAGTTCCTACAGTCGGGATGTACTATACTACAACTCCTTGGAAAGGCAGCGATCTAGCCCTGAAAGCTTTCTCTTTAGCTGCTCAAAAATTTCCCAACCTTCGGTTAGTTGCCTTTGGTTCCGGCGATACTCCTCCTCCCAATTTGCTGCCTGAGGGTACTGAGTATAATAAAGAACCTACTCAAGACCAACTAAAAAATTATTACAGCAAATGCGATGCTTGGCTGTTTTCCAGCAGCTCCGAAGGCTTCGGCTTGCCAATTTTAGAAGCTATGGCTTGCGGCACTCCAGTCATTGGCACTCCTGCTGGTGCGGCTCCGGAACTACTTGCGGGCGGTGGTGGCATACTTGTCAAGCCACAAGACCCAGAGGATATGGCAAAAGCGATCGAGCAGATTTGTCAGTTGTCTGATGCCGAATGGCGGGCAATGTCCGAGACTGCTTTGCAGACGGTGATAAATTATACCTGGGAGGATGCAACTAATCTCTTCGAGGCGGCACTGTACACTGCTTTGGAACGTCAGGCACAATTAACGAACAAGACATAAAATTGAGGTTGATTTAAAATATTGGGGTTGGGCGATCGTTTAAGCGAGAATTGGCGTTACTTAATCAGGGTATGAAAAAAATAAGTTGAACATCCAGAAGCTTTGTGGATACTGGTTTCTATGACTGGCATATTTAGCCTTTCATACCGTAAATCAGCAACGCCCGAGAATTTTTATCGGGCAATTTGAGTTGTCTTTCTACAATTTTACTGCACTAAAAAACTATGGTTGCATTAATCCCACTTGCTATGTTCGGCTTTATTCCAGTCGTTTGTTACCTGTTTGTGAGGTTTCCGGCTCAGCGGGCAGTAATTATAAGTTTTGTGGTAGCGTGGCTTTTTTTACCGCAAGCTTCTTATCCCATCCCCTCATTGCCACCGTATACCAAAATCTCCGCAGCTTGCTACGGCATTTTGCTGGGGACTCTGATCTACGATACTGCGCGCCTCACCTCTTTTAAGCCCGGTTGGCTGGACGTGCCAATGGTAATTTACTGTTTGTGTCCAATTGTTTCACAAGTTAGTAATGGTGGCAGCCCGATTTCTCCGACTGTCAACCAAATCGTTACTTGGGGTCTGCCTTATTTTTTAGGACGCTTGTATGTGGGTAGTTTAGACGGGCTGCGACAATTGGCGATCGGGATTTTTGCAGGTGGGTTAGCCTACATTCCTTTTACTTTAGTTGAAGGGGTTAGGGGCCCAATTCTGCACCAAATGATTTACGGCGTCAATGCCTTTGAGGACTGGGGTCAAGCAAGGCGTTTGGGGGGGTGGAGACCAGTAGTGTTTATGCAGCACGGTTTGATGGTGGGCCTGTGGATGATGACAGCCGCCTTAATTGCTGTTTGGCTGTGGCAAACTGGGACGCTCAAAAAGTTTATGGGGCGTAACATCAAGACTTTAGCAATTATATTAACTATCGCTTTTTTCCTGTGCCGTTCTACTGGCGCCTACAGTTTATTTGGAATAGCCTTGGTCATATTATTCTCTGCCAAGTTGTTTCGCACCTCTTTGCCCTTGCTATTGATAATTGGATATATAGTGTTTTATCTGTATATAGCTGCATCGGGTCAATTTTCGAGCCAAGACGTGATTGGATTCATCAATCAAGTATTTGGCGAAGAACGAGCCGGCTCTTTGAAGTTTAGATTTGACAATGAAGAGATATTGGGGGAAAAGGCGCGGCAAAGATTTATGTTTGGCTGGGGAGATTCGGGCGGAAACCGCGTGTATAACGAATACGGTCAAGATATCTCAGTCACCGACAGCTTATGGATTATTGCATTTGGCATCAACGGTGTAGTCGGTTTAGTTAGTTTATTTTCTTCATTGTTACTTCCTGTTATCGTCTTTTGCGTGTTCAAGTATCCCGCCAGAACCTGGTCTAATCCCAAAGTAGCACCTGCTGCCACCCTGGGAATAGCCTTAACTATGTACGTGTTTGACTGTGTTTTGAATGCTATGACTAACCCGATTTTTGCGCTGATTGCTGGAGGAATATCAGGTCTGGTATTAAAAGCTCCAGAAAGTCTTAAGGCCAAGAAAACCAGTTCGCCACCAAGAAGACAGTCGCTGGTTCACCAAAAATCAGGATGATTTTCGGGAATGCGATCGCTGCTTCACTTCAAGATTGAAACTATCTTGCCTTCCCTGGAGACAAAAAGTCAAAAATCTACCATTTTTGGATAAAATCAAGTTCGGAAATTGCACGATATTTCTTACTAGGTTAAAATTTTAATCTCATAAATAAATTATTTTTTCCATTAATTTGCAATGCTTCTAGTCTTAGCAAGGAATGGCTTTTTTATTGAATCTGTGTTGCGATTTGTAAACACAAATGGGCTTCATACACTTTTTTATAAAACGAGCTGATTCTTTACACAATCTTTAAACATCCTGACTGGACAGGTAGGGTGTACGAGGATATACTGAGAAAAGTATATTCACTGAAGTGTCCAATTAGTGAAAACATCAGGCTGTAGTTTGGGTTATAATAGTTTGAGTGGTAGTTTAATATAAGGCGGGAAGGGAATAATAAATGAAAACAGTTAATTTATTGAATGTCTCCATCGATAACTTGTCAATAACAGAGTTGTTTGAAAAACTCGACTACGAAGGTGGTGTCGTATTTACGCCAAATGTAGACCACTTGATTAAGTTGCAGTATGACCGCGACTTCTATGAAGCTTACAATACCTCTACTTATAGAGTCTGCGACAGTCAAATATTGATGTATGCCTCTAAGTTTTTGGGTACTCCTATCAAAGAAAAAATTTCTGGTTCTGACTTGTTCCCTGCATTTTATATGTATCATAAAGATAACCAGGAGATTAAAATATTTTTACTAGGAGCCGCCGAAGGTATTGCTAAGAAAGCCCAAGAAAAAATCAACCAAAAAATTGGTAGAGAAATAGTGGTTGAAGCACATTCTCCTTCTTTTGGGTTTGAAAACAATGAGGAAGAGTGTGAAAAAATAATAGACACGATCAATAAATCCGGAGCTACAGTCCTGGCCATAGGAGTGGGAGCGCCCAAGCAAGAGAAGTGGCTGGTTAAATACAAGAGCAAATTAACGCACGTCAAAATTTTCTTAGCAGTAGGTGCAACCATTGATTTTGAGGCTGGTTGCAAAGCAAGATCTCCCAAATGGATGAGCGAAGTCGGCATAGAATGGGCGTACCGACTCTTAAGTGAACCGAGAAGATTGTGGAAAAGATATTTAATTGAAGGTCTGCCTTTTTTCCGATTAATCTTAGAACAAAAATTAGGGTTTTATAAAATGCCCTTCGACAGCAAAAGCGGGGAGCTAGAATGGAAAGGCGGCTCCTAAAAAGGGTAGGGACAAATCTCTAGCGTAAATGCTGAGTATCAGAGAAAGTTCGTTTGACTTCAAGGTAAGACGGAAGCAAGCTGTGGATAGCCCGATCGCATTTTCTCTCAAAATTATTCATTTTTGCTTTCAAGTCCAGGTAAAATCGGAGTGAAACCTTTTGTGGAAAATCCTAATTAGGGATGCAACCGATGAATCTGCCTTCTTTCTTGTGGTTGTGGAAAATAGCTGCTTGGTCAATGGGTGTTTCCCTGTTAGCTTACCTGTTGCTGGCCGTTACTGGAACGTGGATGTTTGCCACTCGGAGTACCAAACAACCACGCCCAAAATGGCTGCGTCCTTTCCATGTGGCGACTGGTGCGGGGATGGCGACTTTGGTAATTTTACTGCTGGGAATTGGTGTAGTCGGTACGCTAGGATACTACGGCAATTTGGGTCACTCGGCTCATTTACCGGCGGGGTTAGCTGTTGTTGCTTTGGTGTTAGTTTCTGTTGGAAGTGGGCTGCAAATTGGCCCTAAACATCCTTGGGCGCGTCCCCTCCACATCGGCACTAATTTGGCCTTGTTTGGGGGATTTGTGACTGTGTTGCTCACAGGATGGACGATCGTACAAAAGTATTTGCCGAAAGTTTGAAACCTGTCTATTTGACCTCAAACTATACCAAATATGCAAGGGAAAACATATATGTAAGGTGCGCCGCCGCGCACCCTAAGTTTAATTTTTTTGCGTGAGTCCGCTTTTCGTGATGAATTCTAAAATATGCTGGGCGATAATCTGTGGCTTTTCTAAGTGGGGAACGTGTCCGCAGTCGGGTATCCAAATTAGTTGAGAATTTGCGATCGCCCTTGCAAACTTTTCCGCATCCGCCGTCCCCAAAATGCGGTCTTGTTTTCCCCACAAAATCAGCGTCTGCTGCTGAATTTGCGATAATTTTTCCCCAAAACCACCGTAACCGCCGCTTTTGGTAAACGCAATTAAAGCTTGATTCCAGTTGGGCATTTCCAAGTGTAAAGCAGCACAAGTTTGAGCGTCTAGAGAAGCCAAATTTTTATCGAAATAAGCATTGACGCTAATTCGCTGGCGAATTTTGGGATTGCGTAAAAATGAAGTTGCCAGATATCCTAAAGGAGGAATTAAAAACTTTCCCTTATTAGAACTGATGGCAAAACCTGCGCTATCTATTAACACTAATTGTTTTACAGCTTGGGGATAATTGAGAGTAAAATCAATCGCTGCTGCACCTCCCATTGAAGCACCGACTAAGATTACAGGCTGCGAAATTAGCGTTTTCCAAAAATAGTAAAGGTGACTTTCAATTGCCCTCGCGCTGAATGCCAAACCTGCCGATCTTTCTGTAAACCCGAAACCCAACAAATCAACCGCCCAAGTTTCATTTTCGGCAGCTAGCAGTGGCAACAGGCGGCGGAATTCAAACAAGGAACTGTCGAAGCCGTGAAGTAGTAAAATCGGTGTGTTGCCGCTGCCTTGGCGCACGTAGGTTGTGGCAATTGGCTCAGAAGATAGGGGAGTTGTAATTGCCTCTCGTTGAATGCTTTGGGCTAAGGCAATTGAGGTAGATTCTGTGAGTTGTGCGATCGACTTTGGCAGAAAACTTGCTGGCATAATTCTTGATAAATTGTGAATCGGTAGGGGCGGTGCCCCTGTGCTCGCCCTAACATTTAAGTATATATGCTTGCTCGATCGCTATTTGAGGAGTTGGGGCGAGTCATTAAAATTCTCTCACTACCTAGTATCCCTCTGCCCAGGCTAGGGCTGAGTTTGTTAACCAGATGTTAAAATATTTTATAATCGTTGCCAATAATTCCTTTTTAATCTACTATTACCTTCCTCTGCGTCAAGAGCGCTTCTGCGGTTGATTCAAAAAAACTAATTGACAAATCCAATACAATTAGCATACCATTTACTCAAACATCTGAATATATGTTAAATATTTTTTACAATTATTCTAAAATCTAAAAAAAATACTGATGCTCACTCAAACTCCATCCCTCCAAACCCTACAAACTAAAATTGGCGGAATGGACTGGGGCAACTGCACCAAAACAATAGAAGCAGCTCTGCAAAAATTCCCATGAACTACCGGAATTAATGTAGTCTTTGCCACAGAAAGTTTCGGTATCACTTGAAAAAAAACAGCAAGAGCGACATAAAATTTAAAATTTAAAATTGCTTGGCGGCTGTGTAGAGATATCGCAAAATTTAGTGTTTTTTCGCCGAGTTTTTCGGGATAGAAGTGGGTAAAAAAATGCCTACCGTCTTGACATTCCCAAAGGCAAACTCCTTTTTTAAGAAATTTAGACCAGCGGCGCATGACAATATGAGATACAACAAAATCCGTTTTGCTGCTGCATATCAACAAAGGTACTTCTACACCTTCATCGCGGGAATCACTCATCCTAAATAGGGCTTGCCGAAAAAGCCTAAAACCTCGACAGAGAAAGACTTTGAATGGTTTGAACGCTCCGCGTGTGCAAGCTT